>CADAPG010000010.1 GCA_902789675.1 uncultured Eubacteriales bacterium | reverse complement strand
TTTGTCAACACCTTTTTTCACTTTTTTGAAACTTTTTTTCAACAAGTTTTTCCGGCGCCGACTCCCTCCGGAGCTCGAACGCCGCTTATATTACTCCTTCTCTCCCCAGTTGTCAAGACCTTTTTCGACGTTTTTCACAATATATTTTAGCAGGCATAAAAAATAGGAAGCGGGTATCGATACGCTTCCATATCCTCGTTACTCCTATTCAATATAGCCGAAGTAAAACTCGTTGTCGTATTCAGCCCAGTATGCATTGAATATTACAAGTTCATTCCCCTCTTCATCCGTCAGCGTCAATTTTGTGCCGTCGCTATTCTTCTCTGCGGTTGCCTTTGTAATTTGCATCAAACAATCGCCGTGAGACCAGGTCGCTTCAAGAAAGAAATCATACCATGAATCTATATCCTTCCATCCGGTTTTTACATTGATGCCGGCCGTATCGAACGCATCCTGCATCATTTGTTTCTCATCTTCAACATTTCTTGACTGCTTATAACCCGAGATGCTGCCGTATTCCGCTTGCTTCGATTGTATTTGATCCTGTCTTTGTTTGATCTCCTGCCAGCCTTTCGGAAGCGGATCGCCTTCATTGCATAAATAGAATTCATAAACTTGTACAGGAATCGAATCTGTTTCGATCCGGAATGTTTCACCGACAGCTATCCTTTTTGTTGTGTCCTTTCCCTCTCTGTTTACATAAGATATCTCGCAGCCATTCTGCTTCCATTCCGCACGAAATCCTCCCCATGCGTCTATCAGATCGCCTTCGCTTCTCTGTCTGACAGAAATGCCGCCATTCTCTAAAATCACCAACGTATCTCCCTTTGGTTCGCATCCTAAAACAAGGATCGACAACAAAAACGTGATAAATAATCTTGCAATTGTTTTCTTCATTCTGTCCCATCCCTCCGCTCTGAAATTGCCGTGTTATACACGCCTTTACTAAATAGACAATTCCCGAAGCAATAATGTTACATGCTATAAGAAAAAATATAACAGATCGGAAGCACCTTGTCGATGCTTCCGATCCAAATACGTTATTTGTTTAGGAGATCATGTCGCCCTGGTGTGCGATCAGCGTGGCGTCGTAGACGCCGTCGACGCGCAGGAACTTGTCGACAAAGCCGGTCTCGCTGGAGCGGACGCGCAGCTCGACGGCGAGCTCGATGCCCTGACGCTGCACGGTCTTAGATTTTACGCGCGCATAGGGGATTTGTGCGACCATTGCTTTGATCTGCTTTGAAGCACGCTCTTCATAGTGCAGGATCAGCAGATACGGCAGGCTTGCCTTCTTCTTGGACGAAGCGAGCAGCAGCATGAATACGCCGATCAAGATCGCGCCGATGATCGCGGCAAGATAGAAGCCCGCGCCGAGCACGATGCCTTCTGCGATCGCCCAGAACATGAACACAGTGTCGATCGGGTCCTTGATCGCGGTACGGAAACGCACGATGGACAGCGCGCCGACCATACCGAGGGACAGCTTGACGTTGTTCGACATGATCAGAATGACCATGGTGGAAACCATCGTCAGCATGACAAGGCTCATGTTGAAGGTCTTGGAATAGATCACGCCGGAGAACGTCAGCCGATAGATCAGGTAGACGAACAGACCGATCGCGAACGACAGGATCACGGCGACCAGAAGCGGTACGACCTGGTTGGTAGAGAAGTTGAACACTTCACTGATGGTTGTAGAAAAATCCATACTATCCTCCAATATATTACTTTCTTCCTTATAAATCAGCAGTCGTATTGTCTGCAAAAGAGGTACTTACTTGCCGCCGTTTTCAGCGACGCGGGCAGCTGCACAAGCGAGGCGATATGCGGATCGAGGTAGTTGTTGAACTTGACTTCAAGCACACACTGACCCATAAGCTCCGTTGCCGGATAGGTAATTGCCTTCGGATTGAACAGATCGGTGGAGAAATACCCGGTGCGGATCTCGCGATCAATCGTGATGCGAACATCCTCAAGCGGGAAAACGAACGGCTGCCGATAGTAGTCGACCAGCACCTTCGGCTTCAGTCCCTCGGTGCGGAGCGCGGCGTACGCCTCCTTTGCGAAGGAATCCTGCAGATACAGCAGAAACGTGTATTCGCCGGCGATCAATGCGTTCGCCTGATTGCGGTTCAGGGACAGACTGTCCTTTTTGATGAACTGTCCGTTCTTGTGCTTGCGTTCGAGCTTGATCACGCGATCGGAAAAGTTATAGATGCGGATGCGCCACTTGTCGCGGTACTGCACGCCCGCGACCTTCTCCTCCACCGCGGCGTCGTACGCATCGTCGAAATAGAGGCTGCGTATGTGATATCCGCCTCCGGTCTTTGCCGCATACGGATCGGGCGACATCGCCGCGCCGAGGCGGATCGCCAGAAGCTCGGCGTCCGCGTCGGAGATCACATATTTCAGCTCGTGCCGGTACCCCTTGGCATTCGGCTTCAGCTTCAGATTCATGAAATCTTGCCTACCTTTCCGAACAGTCGAATCATCTCGTCGTTGCTGAGATGATAGTTCGTGTGCTTATTGATGAAATTCTGGCAGTAATACAGGTACCAGTCCTGATAGTTTCTCGCATACTGCCGGATCTTATCGCAATGGCTGTTCCAGCCCTTTGTGGAGAGGTTGTGGTACGGTCTCCAGCGAACGAGGTCGTACGTTTCCATCTCCTTGCGGATGTTCTCCTGCAGCTGATCCACCTTTGCCAGGATCTTCTCGGGCGTGTAAACTTCATTATAGAAATACGCGCAGTATTTCAGGAAGATCCTGACGAACTCGTTGTTCGACAGCAGCGAGCGGCCGAGCACCGTGGAAAAGCCCTGTCCCGCGCCGTGTCCCGCCGGATCGAAGTACCGCCAGAAGAAGTCGCGCCGGTAGCCGGTGGATTTCTCCGCCGCCTGGCTCGGGTTGTCGCCGTTCATCGCCCAGCAGTAGTCGTACTGGATCCAGCGCCACTTGTTGTCCTTTTCGGACGAGCGCCACCACTTGATGTTGCCGGTGTCGGTGTTGCCGATGATGATCTCGAACGCGCAGTACATTGCGAACTGATCCACATCGACCCGCGCGGCGACGTAATCGTAATCCGACTGATTGCTGAGATTGCATTTGTGGTCTTCGCAGAACTTGATCAGATCCTTATAGTCCTGCAAGCCTTTCGTGCTGCTCTCGTACTCGTTGCTCGCGACGATGCACTGCTCGTTGTTGCCGTTGCCCTTGAGGATGTCGATCGTGCCGACGTCCTCGACGCCGTAGTGCTGCGCGATGTAGAACTTGCTGATCTTCTCACGCAGATTGTATACGCCCCAGTACTGCCCGTTGAGATAGACGATGCACTGCATGAACGCCTGATTGGCGATATCGACGTCGGCGTCGTCCAGAAGGCTCTGGACCAAGACGTCGCGCACACGCGAAAGCGCCGCGTCCTGTCCCGATGCGCGGAGCACCAGAGACTTGTATTCCGTGAACGGACGGTTCTCGAAGAACGGATACGTCAACCGCGAATTGCCGACGCCCTTCCTTGCGATCAGCGCGATGCCCTTCTGCGCAAGCTTTCTGGAGAACGCGCCGAAGATGCGTCCGTAGACGTCTTCCTCATACAGAACGTTCTTTCCGCCGGCGTCCGTATAGGTAAAGGTCATCGGCTTCTCCCACATGCGGCCGCGCATGTTGAAGTTGGCGTACTTGCCCATCGTCTCGTTGATCTCGAGCTCGTCCGGTTCGCCCTTGCCGGTGTAATCGTTGCCCTTGACGTACATGCCGTACTGCCTGTCCCAAAGGTTTTCCGGATCGGTGACCAGGAATACGACCGGCAGGTTGGTGTTGTGCGCTTCGACGGTCTCCTCGTTCCCCACGATCACGTAGGTATAGGACTTGACGTCGCTCGGATACCGGCTGTTGTCCGACGAAAAGGTGCGCACGCGAAGGACGGTGTTTTCCTTGATCGCGATCGGACCGGAAACACGGGTGTCCGTCTCCGTCGGCGTCGTCTTCTTGACCGGATCGTTTTCCTTGCCGCAGGAAAGCGTGTACGTTGCGTAGCAGCCCTCGGGCACGGTGATGTTCACCGTCTGGATGCCCTGATAGATGCCGCTGTGCGTGTCGACCGAAGCCGCTTCGCAGTAGACGCCGCGTCCGTTCGGATCGTTCGCTTCCCCTTCGGTCGGGCGGTCGAACAGCTTCCACGCGCCGGTCGCATCGCGTCCGTAGGAAACGCAGGAGCGCGCGGGCGGCACGATCACGCGGTCGATCATCACGCCGGATGCGTCGTAGAGGCAGACGGTTTCGCCCTCCGCCGCAATGTCGAAGTTCAGCTCAAACTTTCGCTGCTCCGCCGTTACGTCCTTTGCGTTCTGACCTTCTCTGGGCAGGCTTCCCGCAAGCTGCAAGACGAGATATCCTTTTGCGGCGATACTCGTTCCGTCAGGAAAAACCCATTTCCTCGGCTTTCGTTCGTTATCGGTGATCGAGAAGCCGGACAGGTTGACCGGCGTATCGGATTTGTTGTAGAGTTCGATCCAGCTGCCGAGGTCCGCGTCGTAGGGACGCTGGCTCTTGGTGCTGTTCGACATGGCGTAGGTCACATAGTACCCGTCGACAAGAATCTCGTTGACGGAGATATCGTGCACGCCCATCGGACCGTTTTCCTTTTCCTCGAACAGCATGCGTCCGTTGACCGTGTTGTCATAGCCGGGCGTGGGCTTGTCCGACGTTTCAAACGCCGCGTACGGATCGAACGAGCCGTTTGTATAGATCTTTGCATAGGAGCAGTTTTTCGGCTGCGATCCGAAGTCGATGAGATCGACGATCAGATCGTTCTTCGAGGTGAACAGCAGCGTTTCGTTCCCCTGCGAGGACAGACCGAAATCAAAGCAGTAATAGCCGGGAACCGGGACTGCCGTGTGGTACAGCACCAGATAGGAATACGCGTCGAGCTTCGTTCCCTCCGGGAACGTGAACTTCTTGGGTTTCGTCACGTCGTCGCTGAGGCTGAAGCCGGACAGATCGAACGCGCTGTTTCCGGAATTATAGAGCTCGATCCAGTCGCAGTACGTGCCGTCCGGCGCCTTATGCGCGTTGCCGTTCGACGCCATGAACTCGGTCACGCGGACCGGACAGTCGGTCGTTTCCGCAATGCCGGTCTCCGTGTCCGCCTGACGCGTTGCGTTATAGGCGTTCCAGCCCTCCTCCGTGTTCGGGAAGCCGGGCGTCGGCTTCATCAGCTTCCAGCCGCCGTTGTCATAGACCATTGCGTTGCCGCCGCCGGACACGACCGTATCGCTCTCTTCCCCGGCGCCGTATGCGTTTGCGCTGCCTTTCTGCCCCGCGTAGAAGCCGGACAGATCGACCGTCACGATCGCGCTGCCCGAGGGATCGACAAAGCGCAGGACGTCGTTCTTCGAGAGCGCAAAGTTGGTGATGATGACCTTGCTCTCGTTTCCGTTTGCGTCCCTGATATTCAGATAGCCGTTGCCGTCGGTCGGATCGTTCTTCATGCACCACACGACCAGATAGCTGTGCGCCTTGATGACGGACTCCGCCGGGAACATCCAGATCGAGACCTCGTCGTCGGTCAGCCCGTAGCCGAACAGGTCGATGTCGTGATCGCCCTTGTTGTACAGCTCGATATAGTCGCTGTAGGTGCCGAGCGGATCGCGTACGGTCTGTTTGTTGCTGACCAGGATCTCGCTGATGATCACGTCGGATTTGGTCTGCATGCCGGACACGGTTTCGCCGGCGCATTTTTGCGAGCCGCAGCTGATCGCTGCCGAGATCGCAATGATGATCGCAAGCAGGATCACCAGCGCAACAGCAAGAATCGTTCTCTTTTGTTTTTGTCTGTTGTTCATATCAGTTCCTCATATTGCTTGTACATTCTGCAACGATTTTATCATAACACATTTTTCGTCATCCGCAAGGCAGAATCCGATTTGTTCACAAAAACCATACAGAAATGTTGCCTAAATACAGTCGTGCATGCGCTTAAGAAGGATCTCGCGCCGGTTTTCCTCCGGATGCACGGCGCAGCGCAGCAGCAGCCGGTGCTTGATGCGCCCGATCCGTTCGCCCGGCGGAAGCCCGAGCTCGCGCATGATGTCCTCCCCCGAAACGTTCAGCTCGCTTTCCGAAAACGGCGCGCGCTCCCGCAGCATCTGTTCATAGATCCCGCGCCAGCGCTCGGCGACGAACCCGGTCCGGATCCCGCTGCCGCGGACGTCCGCCTCGCGGATCATGATCAGGTCCTCCGTCCGCTCTCTGCCGAACGACGCGAAGCGTTTGCGCAGCGTTGCGTCCCCCGCCTCCTCCGTGAGATCGAACATATGGATGCGGATCGCGCCGCACACGCGCCCGATCAGCGCGTTCGGGTACCGAAGCCGTTCGAGCATCGTCCGCGCGATCTCCGTTCCGTAAACGTCGTGCGCGTACATCTTTCCGTCGCGCATGAGCGCTTCCGGCTTGCCGACGTCGTGCAGCAGCCCGATGAGCCTTGCGCCGAGCTCTTGCGGCGTGTTCTCGCAGGTATGGAACAGATGCGTCAGCACGTCGTATCTGTGGTACGCCTTTTTCTGCTCCACCCCGTCGCATGCCGTAAGCTCCGGCAGAAGATACGGCAGCGCGCCGACGTCCCGAAGCATCGTGAGCGCGTCGAACACGCGCGGCCCCGTAAGGATCCGGTCCAGTTCCTGCCGCTTGCGCTCCCACGCGACGTCTTTGAGCAGCGCGGCGTTCGCCTTTGCCGCTTCCCACGTGCCGGGATCGACCGAAAAATCCAGCGAAGCCGCAAACCGCACGAGCCGCAGGATCCGCAGCCCGTCGTCGCGCAGGATCACAGCGGGATCCTTCGTCGTCGTGCGCAGCACGCGGCGCTCGAGATCCGCGCGTCCTCCGGTCGGATCGACAAGCGTTCCGTCCGAAACGGATTCGTACAGCGCGTTGACCGAAAAATCCCTTCGGAACGCGTCGGTTTCCGGCGAATCGGAGAACCGGACCGCGTCGGGTCTGTGCGTTCCGCCCGTGCCGTAGGACTCGGTGCGGAACGTCGTATGCTCGAAATCCGTGCCGTCGATCGAAAGCAGCACCGTACCGAGCGTTTGCTGCACGATCCTCGCTTCGATCCCGTTCGCCTTCGCGCGTTCGATCAGCTCGTCCGGCCGTAGTCTGCTCGCAAGATCAACGTCGTGCACCGCTCTATTGAGCAGCGCGTCGCGCACGCAGCCGCCGACCGCATAGAGCGTCACGCCCTCGCGTTCGAGCGCGTTTGCAAACGCTTGCAGTGCAGCCGGCAGCTTCAGCATGGTTTATTCTTCTCCCTCGGGTTTTTCGGAAACCGTCTCCGGTGCGGCGGGCGTTTCGCCCTCTTCGTCCGGAAGGATCTCCTGATGCGGCAGCAGCGCGACGCTCGCGATCTTCGTGTCGCCGTCGAGCGACATCAGCCGCACGCCCTGGGTATTTCTGCCGATGATCGAGATCTGGTTGACCGGCATGCGCATGATCACGCCGTCGTCGCGCACCAGAAGCAGGTCCTCGTCCTCGGTCGTCATTCTGAGGCAGGCAAGCCCGCCGGTCTTTTCGGTCGCCTTCATGGCGAGTATGCCCTTGCCGCCGCGTCCCTGCACGGTGAACTGGCTTTCCTCGGTGCGTTTGCCGAGACCCTTTTCGGTGACGGTCAGCACAAGTCCGCCCTCCTTGACGAGGATCATGTCCATGACGACGTCGCCCTCGTCCAGCTTGATCGAGCGTACGCCCATGCCGCCTCTGCCGGTGGCGCGGACGTCGCTTTCGCGGAAGCGGATGCACTTGCCGTTGCGCGAAGCGATGATGAATTCGTGTTCGCCGTTGCTCATCTCCACGGAGATCAGCTCGTCGCCCTCGCGCACGGTCTGCAGCACGAGACCGCCCTTGCGAATATTCATGCATTCGGAGATCCGCGTCTTCTTGATGAGACCGTCGCGCGTGGCGGTGACGAGGTATCCCGTCTCCTCGACTTCGCGCGGGACGATGAACATCGCCGTGACCTTTTCACCGGTGCGAAGCTGCAGGAGGTTCACCACCGGAATGCCCTTCGAGGTGCGGCTCGCTTCGGGGATCGCGTAGCACTTGATGCGGAACACGCGGCCGAAGTTTGTGAAGAACATGATCGGCGCATGGGTGCTGGAAACCAGCACGCGTTCGACGTAATCTTCATCCTTCGTCGCCTGTCCCTTGACGCCCTTGCCGCCGCGGTTCTGCGAACGGAAGGTCTCGGACGGGGTACGCTTGATGTACCCGAAGTGCGTCATGGTGACCGCCATCTCCTCTTCCTGGATGATGTCGTCGAGGTCGATGTCGTCCAGCGCCTGCGTGATCTCGGTGCGCCGCGGGTCCGCAAGACGCGCCTTCACGTCCAGCGCTTCCTCCTTGACGACCTCCAGAAGCTTGTGCTCGTCAGAAAGGATCGTGCGTAAATATGCAACGCGCTCTCTGAGCTGCCGGTCCTCTTCGAGGAGGCGTTCGCGCTCGAGACCGGTGAGACGCTGCAGACGCATGTCGAGGATCGCCTGCGCCTGCCGCTCGGAAAACCCGAATTTGGCGCACAGACCGTCCTTTGCCGCCTGTCCGTTCGGCGACGCCTTGATGAGGGCGATGATCTCGTCGATCACGTCGAGCGCGCGCAGAAGACCGTCCAGGATGTGCAGACGTTCCTCGGCGCGGTTCAGATCGTACCGCGTGCGCCGCGTAACGACGTCCTTCTGATGCTCGAGATAGTAGTACAGGATCTCCTTGAGGTTCAGCACCTTCGGTTCGCCGTCGACCAGCGCAAGGTTGATGACGCCGAACGTGTCCTGCAGCTGCGTGTGTTTATACAGATTGTTCAGAACGACGTTCGCGTTGACGTCCTTCTTGAGCTCGATGACGATGTGCGTGCCGTTGCGGTCCGTTTCGTCGCGCAGATCCGAAATGCCCTCGATGCGCTTTTCGTGCACGAGATCCGCAATGCTCTCGACGAGCCGCGCCTTGTTAACCTGATACGGGATCTCGGTCACGATGATGCGGCTGCGGTTCTGCGAAAGCTGCTCGATCTCGGTCTTTGCGCGGACGATCAGCTTGCCTCTGCCGGTGCGGTATGCCTGCGCGATGCCGGATCGACCGAGGATCGTTGCGCCGGTCGGGAAGTCCGGACCGGGGATGTACTGCATCAGCTCGTCCACCGTGATGTCCGGATTGTCGATCAGGGCGACGAGACCGTCGATCGTTTCGCCGAGGTTGTGCGGCGGCATGTTCGTCGCCATGCCGACCGCGATGCCGTTACTGCCGTTCACAAGCAGGTTTGGGAACCGCGCGGGCAGCACCGTGGGCTCCTGCTGCGTGCCGTCGAAGTTCGGCGTGAAATCGACCGTGTCCTTGTCGATGTCGCGCATCATTTCCATTGCCATCTTCGATAGACGCGCTTCGGTGTAACGCATTGCCGCAGCGCCGTCGCCGTCGGCGGAGCCGAAGTTGCCCTGCCCCTCGACGAGCGGATAGCGCGTGTTGAAGTCCTGCGCCAGACGCACCATCGCGTCGTACACGGACGCGTCGCCGTGCGGATGGTATTTACCCATGCAGTCGCCGACGATACGCGCGCTCTTACGGGTCGGCTTATCCGGCGTGACGCCGAGCTCTTCCATCGAGTGCATGATGCGGCGGTGCACCGGCTTCATGCCGTCGCGCACGTCGGGGAGCGCGCGGCTCGTGATGACCGACATGGCGTACGCGATGAAGCTCTTCTGCATCTCGCGTTCCAGATTGATCGGCCGGATGCGGCCGGAATTCGTCATAATCTCATTGTCCATACTCATACCTCATCAGATGTCCAGATCCGTGACGAGCTTCGCGTTCTGCTCGATGAACTCGCGCCGCGGCTCGACCTTGTCGCCCATCAGCAGCGTAAAGAGCCGGTCCGCTTCCACCGCGTCCTCGACCGTGACCTTCAGCATCAGACGCTGTTCGGGGTCCATCGTCGTTTCCCACAGCTGTTCCGGGTTCATCTCGCCGAGACCTTTATAGCGCTGGATCTCCGGCTTCGGATCGGGTCCGATCTCCTTGAGCTTGAGCTCCAGCTCCTCGTCGGAATACACGTAGCACTGCATCTTGCCGCGCTTGACGCGGTAGAGCGGCGGCTGCGCGATATAGACGTAGCCCTCGTCCACCAGGGGACGCATGTGCCGGTAGAAGAACGTCAGAAGCAGGATGCGGATATGGCTACCGTCGACGTCGGCATCGGTCATGCAGATGATCTTGTGATAACGGAGCTTTGTGATGTCGAACTCGGTATCGATGCCCGCGCCGAACGCGGTGATCATGTACTTGATCGCGTCGCTGGATAACATACGGTCGAGACGCGCTTTTTCGACGTTCAGGATCTTTCCGCGCAGCGGCAGGATCGCCTGATACTTCGGGTTTCTGCCCATCTTTGCGGAACCGCCTGCGGAATCGCCCTCGACAAGGAAGATCTCGCACTTCGACGCGTCCTTCTCGGTGCAGTCAGAAAGCTTTCCGGGCAGCGCGGTCGAATCCAGAGCGGTCTTTCTGCGGGTCAGGTCCCTTGCCTTTCTTGCCGCCTCGCGTGCGCGCGACGCCATCAGGCACTTATCGACGATCATTCTGCCGATCGGCGGGTTCTCGTCGAGAAACTCCGAAAGTCCCTTATAGACCGTGTTCGAAACAAGCGGTCGGATGTCGGCGTTTCCGAGCTTTGTTTTGGTCTGCCCCTCGAACTGCGGTTCCTGGAGCTTGACCGAGATGACGGCGGTGAGACCTTCGCGGATGTCCTCGCCCGAAAGAGAGCTGTCCTTTTCCTTGAAGAGGTTCGCGCGCTTCGCGTAATCGTTGACCGCGCGGGTCAGCGCCTGCTTGAACCCGTCCAGATGCGCGCCGCCCTCGTGCGTGTTGATGTTGTTCGCGTAGGTGTAGATATCCTCGTTGTAGCCGTCGTTGTACTGCATCGCGATCTCGACCGTCGCCGTCTCCTCGCCGTTCTCCATGCGCTTCGCGGAGAAGTAGATCGGATCCGGATGCAGGACCTCTTTATTCTTGTTGTAGTGCGAGACGAACGACCGGATGCCGCCCTCGAAGCAGTAATCGCGCTCAAGATGCGGCTCTTCGCGCTCGTCGATCGCCGTGATACGCACGCCCGCGTTCAGAAACGCCAGCTCGCGAAGACGGGATTTCAGCTTGTCGAACTCGAACTTCACCTCGTCGAAGATGTCCGCGTCCGGCTTGAACGTGACGCTCGTGCCGGTGTCGTTCTCGGCGCATTCGCCGACGACCTCGACCTTCGTCACGGGGATGCCGCGCTGATACTTCTGCCGGTAGATCTTTCCGCCGCGGCGCACCTCGACCGTGAGGTCCTCGGACAGCGCGTTGACGCAGGAAAGACCGACGCCGTGCAGACCGCCGGAGACCTTATAGCCCCCGCCGCCGAACTTGCCGCCCGCGTGCAGGATGGTAAGAGCGACCTCCAAAGCGTCCTTGCCGGTCTTTTCGTGATAGCCCACGGGGATGCCGCGGCCGTTGTCACTGACCGTCACGGTCTCGCCCTCGTGGATCACAATGTTCACATGGTCGCAGAATCCCGCCATCGCCTCGTCGATCGAGTTGTCGACGAGCTCGTAGACGAGATGGTGCAAGCCTCTCGAATCGGTCGAGCCGATGTACATGCCCGGACGGCGGCGAACCGCCTCAAGCCCCTCCAGTACCTGGATCTGTGACGCGCCGTAATCGGCGCTCACTTCATGCTGTAAATCTTCCATCTAATGCATTCTCCGTTTCTATGATAAACTTTCATTCAATCGCTCCTGAAGCGTCTGCACCGCCGTTGCGGCGGCATATACGTACGTCGTATCGTTACGCGAGCAGATCACGTACGCCTTCGGTCGACCGTACGACGGGTAGTAATGTCCCGCCTCCACGCAGTCGCGGATGATGCGCTCCGTTTCCGCCGTCGCATGCTCCGCCGGCTGGATCGCGATCACGTCCGCCGTCGGCACAAAGCGGTTCTCTCCGATGTGCAAAAGCACTATTCCTCCACCACCCTTCCGTTCATCACGCGGTACACCTGCATGCTTAAAGCGCCCGCCTTGACAAATTCCTCAAGATGCGTGCAGGTCACAAACGTCTGACAGTCCGAAACGACCTCTAAAAGCCGCGCCTGCCGCTCCGCGTCGAGCTCCGAAAAGACGTCGTCCAAAAGCAGCACCGGCCGCTCGCCGCGCACCCTTCGCACAAGGTCGATCTCCGAAAGCTTCAAAGAGAGCGCTGCCGTGCGCTGCTGCCCCTGTGAACCGTAGATCCGAAGATCTCTGCCGTTCAGCAGCAGCCCGAGATCGTCCCGATGCGGACCGACCGAGGTGAATCCGCGATACACGTCGCGCTCGAGCCGTTCGCCGAGCTGCACCGTCAGCGTTTCGCGCATCGTGTCGTAATCCTGCACGGGGATCGTCGGCTCGTAGACCGTTTCCAGAAGCTCCTTCGTGCCGCTCATCTTTGCGTGCAGCGTGTGCGCGTTACTTGAAAGCTCCTCGACAAATCCCGCCCTCGCCTGCATGATCGTTGCGCCGAGCTTACTTAACTGCTCGTCCCAGAGCTCGACCATGTCGTACGGAACCGGGTCCTCCTTGAGCAGCAGATTGCGGCTTTTCAGCGCCTGATTGTACTGCTGCAGCGTGTAGTAGTACGAGGGCCTGAGCTGGCTCAGCTCCATATCGAGAAACCGCCGCCGCTCCTGCGGACCGTCCTTGACCAAAGCAAGGTCCTCGGGCGAGAACATCACGACGTTCAGACAGCCCATGAGCTCTCCGGAGCGGTTCAGCGGCGCGTCGTCGAGAAACACGCGCTTGCGCTCCCCGCGAACGAGCCCGATGCGGATCGAGCGCGAGCCGCCGCGCGTTTCCAAAACAAGCGCGACGCTGCCGTCCGTCATCCCGTCCATCACAAGCTCCGTGTCGTGCGGGGTGCGGTGGCTTCTGCCCAGCGCGCACAAAAAGATCGACTCGAGCACGTTGGTCTTCCCCTCGGCGTTCAGTCCCGAAAGGATGTTGAGCCCCGGCTCCGGGTACAGAACAAGGTCCGTATAATTCCGGAATCTATGCAGTTCGAGCGCCTTGATCCGCATGGGTATACTCCCCTCGCAATTTACCATAAGAGTATAGCACAAGCGCAAAGATTTGTAAATAACAATATAGAAGAAAAAGCAATTCTTTTCATATATTTTACATACACGACATATCTCTTTCCGCCGTTTTCGGGCATGAAAAAAGCCCGCGTGACGCGGGCGTATAAAGTGTTATTACGGGATGTCCTGCACGACCTTTTCCGGCGGGACTTCGAGGAGTTCCGGATGCTTCAGATAGTTGAACAGCTTGCGGCTTGCGACGACGTACTGCGAACCCGAGCAGACGCGCTCGTCCATGACGATGCCCATCGGGATGCACTTCTCGAACACGATCTCGCCCTTTCTGCGCTGCGGCACCTCGCGCGGGATGCCCATCGCAATGATCATCGTCGTCGTGCCGAAGTTATAGACATGGTGATAGATGGCGTTCGTGCGGATGCTCGCAAGGTTCGTGATCGTCAGCGAACAATGGAACGGGCTTGCGTCGATGATGCTCTTCGGCAGCAGACCGAACTTGTCCATCGCCTTGAACACGCACACGCCGAAGCGGCACAGCCCCGGGACCTTCAGGAGCTTTCGGATCAGGTCGTCGGTCGAATTCGTGTCACCCTTTTCGCGGTTTTCCGTCACGTACTGTCCGAGCGTCTGATGCACCTCGTCGATCGTGAACTCCGGCTTGAAGTGCATCTTGTTCATCGTGCCCTCGGTCTCGCCGGGCTTTAAGACCACCATGCCGACCGCGATCTCGTTTCTGGCATAGATCGTCTTGTTCACGACGAAGCGGTTGATGATCGGATACTCCGCGACCGTGCGCACGTATGCCGCGAGCACCAGCCCGAGGTGCGAGTATTCCTTGCCCTCCGCACGCTTTTTGTTCAGATACGTCTGCATCGGCTCGAGCGGCACGTCGATCTCCATCATGTTCATCGAGTCGCAGCGCTGATCCATGATGTGCGCCGCAACCTGATACATCGGCTGCGCGGTCTTCACGCGTCTTCCGTCTTTTCTCACCGTTGTTCTCCCTCTGTTGATTGAATTGATTGTTGTACGGTTTCCGGCTCGCCTTTTCGCGCGAACTTCTGCACGCCGTAGATCCCCACGAGGATGACGACGCAGAACACCGCGGAGAGCCAGTTAAACGACTCCTTCAGGATCACCGCGCCTGCGATCACGGACACGGCGGTGGTCAGGTTTGCGTAGACGGTCGAGCGCGTTACCGTCATATACGTCGCCATATACGACAGCAGGAAATAGCTCACGACCGAGCAGCAGACCGACAGGAACAGCACCGGCAGCAGAAACTTCGGATCCCCCATCGGCGCAAAGAACGCGGCGGGATCGAAGCGGGTGCGAACGAGCGCGATCGGCGTAAAGCACACCGCGCCCATGGCGATCATCAGGTACGTCCGTTCGAACGCCGTAAACTCGGCGGAAAGCCCGCGGTCGAGGATGCCGTACGCCGCTGCGGACAGCACCGCGACGACCAGACCGACCACGCCGATCCAATCGAGCTCGCCGCTGCTTTTGGTCAGCAGTCCGATGCCGATGACGCCGCCGACGGACAGAAAGCTGAACAGGATCTGCCCGAGCGTCGGCTTCTCATGCAGGAACGGGATCGCCGCAAAGATCGCCACGATCGGGATCACCGCGATCATCACGCCCGAGAAGATCGTCGTCGAATGGATGACGCCGAGCTCCTCGCCGATAAAGTACACCACCGGCTCCATCAGCCCCATGAACAGCGGCAGATAAATCCGCTTCCATTTGGCCCGGAAATCGACCTTGACGACACGGATGAGCAGCAGCAGATTCATGATCGCAAACGCGATCAGAAACCGGTGCGCAAGCAGCAGATACAGATCGTCATGCACCACGCCCAGCGCGGATTTCGTTCCGAGGAAGCTGAACCCCCAGAAGATATGGCTGATCACTGCCGCAAGGAACAGCGAAACTTCTTTTTTCTTCATAACTCCGGTTCAGTCAATCCTGTATTCGAGGATCGTTTTGCGCTCGGTAAGCCCCATCTTCCGGTAGAACGCGAGCGCATTGACGTTGTCGTTCCACACGTTCAGCGTGATCCAGTCGAAGCCGTTTTCCTTTGCATACGCTTTCACGCGTTCGAAAAGCCGCTTTCCGACGCCGCTCTTTCGTTCGCATTCGTCCACGCACAGATCGTCGATATAGAGCTCTCTGCGCCCGACAACGATGCCGTCGTCCCTGATCTCGTGCACAAAGCAGATCGCATAGCCGACGGTCCGGTCGGTTTCGTCCGTTTCCACGAACAGCACGCAATCCGGATCGGCAAGAAGCTTCAATACGTCCGCTTCGGAATACTTCTGCGTGCCGCTGCGGTACATGTCTGGACGCACGGCGGCATGCACCTCAAGCACCTGTTTAAGAAGTGCGGAGATGCGCGGCGCGTCCTTTTCTTCTGCTCTGCGGATCATGCTTACTCCTTCATCATCCTTGCGGCAAGCTTCATGCGCTGTTCCTTACTGAGGATGCGCTTGCGCATGCGGATGCTCTTCGGCGTGATTTCCACAAGCTCGTCGTCCGCGATGAACTCCAGGCACTGTTCGAGCGTGAACAGTGTCGGCGGCGTAAGCCGCAGCGCTTCGTCGCTGCCCGCCGCGCGCATGTTGGTAACGTGCTTCTTCTTGCAGACGTTGACCACGATATCGTCCGCGCGCGCGCATTCGCCCACGATCTCGCCCTCATAGACCGGGACGCCCGGTCCGATGAACATCCTGCCGCGATCCTGGGCATAGAACAGCCCGTACGAGCAGGAATCGCCCGTTTCGTGCGCAACAAGGCTTCCCGTCTTGCGCTCGGCAATATCGCCCTTATAGGGCTCATAGCCGTAGAAGATGTGGTTCATAACGCCGTTGCCGCGCGTGTCGGTCATGAGCTCCGACCGGTACCCCATCAGTCCGCGCGCCGGGATCAAAAACTTCAGACGCGTGCCGGTGTCGCCGAGCGTCGTCATGTCGGTCATTTCCGCCTTGCGCATGCCGAGCTTTTCCATGACCGCGCCGACGTATTCCTGCGGCACGTCGATGGTCAGCTCCTCGATCGGCTCGGTCACGACGCCGTTCTCGTCCTTGTGCAGGATGACCTTCGGACGCGACACCGCAAACTCGTAGCCCTGACGGCGCATCTGCTCGATCAGGATCGAAAGATGCAGCTCGCCTCTGCCGCTCACGCGGAACGTATCGGTCGATTCGGTCTCCTCGACGCGCATCGAAACGTTCGTCTTGACCTCGTTGAACAGGCGGTCGCGCAGGTTGCGGCTCGTGACGTACTTGCCTTCCTTGCCCGCAAACGGGCTGTCGTTGACGAGGAACATCATCGAAACGGTCGGCTCGTCGATCTTGACGAATGGCATGGGCTCGACGCACAGCGGATCGCACGCGGTCTCGCCAACGTTCAGATCCTCCACGCCCGCGACGCAGACGATGTCGCCCGCGTACGCTTCCTCGACCTCGACGCGCTGCAGCCCCTCAAAGTTATAGAGCCGCGTGATCTTCGTGTCGCGGCGGCGGTTCTCCTGTCCGCCGCACAGCGTGATGGTCTGTCCGCGCTTTGCCACGCCGCGCTCGATTCTGCCGATGCCGATCTTGCCCACATAATCGTCGTAGTCGATCGTCGAGAACAGGATCTGCAGCGGCGCGTCGGTATCCGTCGCGGGAGACGGGATCTCCTTCAAAATCGTGTCGAAGACCGCCTGCATGTTGTTCTCCATCTGGTCCGGCTCATAGCCCGACATGTTGTTGCGCGCGGAGGCGTATACGATCGGGAAGTCGAGCTGCTCGTCCGTTGCGCCGAGCTCGATGAAAAGCTCCAGCGCTTCGTCCACGACCTCATAGGGACGCGCTTCGGGACGGTCGACCTTGTTCACGACGACGACCGCCTTCTTGTTAAGCTCCAGCGCTTTGCGAAGCACGAACCGCGTCTGCGGCATGCAGCCCTCAAATGCGTCGATCAGAAGCAGAACGCCGTCCACCATCTGCAGGATGCGCTCGACCTCACCGCCGAAGTCCGCGTGACCCGGCGTGTCGACGATATTGATGCGCGTGTCGCCGTAGGTGACCGCGGTATTTTTGGACAGGATCGTGATGCCGCGCTCGCGCTCGAGATCGCCGCTGTCCATGATGCGCTCGGTCCCCTGCTCGCTGCGCCGCAGCGCGCCCGCGTCCTTCAAAAGCTGATCGACCAGCGTCGTCTTGCCGTGGTCGACATGTGCGATGATCGCAACGTTGCGAATATTCATAAAACTCCTCTTTTCTTCGGATTGTCTGTATTTCTCTCAAAAAAAGAACCAAAATATTATACATCTCTTTTTCTCCGATTGCAAGCAAAAACCGTCAAAAAGTGCATGAAAAAAAAGCGAACGGGGTTCCCGTTCGCCCTTGTCATGCTCGCTTACTTCAGCCCGACCACATGCCGGAGGATCGCCGCGGCGTCCGCCGCGTCCACCGTGCCGTCGCAGGTATAATCCGCCGCAAGCAGGTTCAGATCCGCAAGCGGCGAAAGCTTTGTAAGATACCGCAGGATCAGCGCGGCGTCGGCAGGCGTGAGGGTGCCGGAGCCGTTGGCGTCGCCGCGCAGATAGTCCGGGACGTCCGCGCCGAGCGTGATATAGTTCTTCCAGATGAACGCGCCCTGCCCCGTCGCGCGGTCCATAATATAATACCAATCTCCGCCGTAACCGCTGCCGGTCTCATAGTAAACCCAGACCTTGTCGCCCTTGTTCAAAGGGTAATATTTGGCGAAATTCGTCGACGGACCGGAACGCAGGTTGGAATCGTCCGCGTTGCACACGCCCTCCCGATGCGGTCGCGGCTCGCGTTCGTAATACGCGACGTAATTGTCGGAAACCCAGCCGACGGTGCCGCTCTCGTCGCGGACCTTTTCCCATTTGCCGCTCGCGTCCGCTTCCATGAACCGCAGGATCGCGCCGAGCTTCAGCTTTTTGATCGTCGCGTAGGAGGTCGACGGACCTTCCCGCAGATTCAGCGTGTTTGAAACGACGATCACGTCGAACCCGGATTCGCCGGGCGTCGGCGAAGGCGTTGCGCTCGGACTTGCCGAAGCGGTCGGCGCTGCAGTCGGGGTCGGGGTCGCACTCGGCGTCGGCGTTGCGCTCGGGATGGGCGTTGCGCTCGGGATGGGCGTTGCGCTCGGCGTCGGCGTTGCGCTCGGCGTCGGCGTCGGTACGGCGGTCGGGAACGGCGTCGCGCCGTCCTCGTAGGTG
The DNA here is from genome assembly GCA_902789675.1 of uncultured Eubacteriales bacterium. Lineage (GTDB taxonomy): Bacteria > Bacillota > Clostridia > Christensenellales > CAG-138 > UBA3792. The sequence goes on along the minus strand of CADAPG010000010.1, from coordinate 30,902 downwards.
AAGTCGAACGTCGCGGTCGATTCGATCGCGCTTCCGTCCGCGTCGCAGAGCGTCGCGCCGCGGTAGTAGAATTTCAGCACGTCCACATAGGAATAGCCCTTCTTCACCATCTGTCCCGCGCCGCGGTGCGAAAGCCCCGCGCGGTGACCGCTCGAAACGCCCCAGACGAGCTTCCACTCCTTTTCGGCGGTATGGACCGCAAAGCAGACCGAACCGGTCGCGCCCGCTGCCGCCGCCGCTTTGACCTCGGCGGGCGTACAGGAAAAGCTGACCTGCTTCTTCTTTCCGGCGTCGTCCCGGACCGTCAGCGTCCAGTCGTACCGCTTCTGCGGCGCAAGCGCGTTCGGATAGCGCGACGTCCCCGCGGGATGATCCGGATCATACACGCCGATCAGCAGGTTGACCGAAAGGATCTCCTCTGCGCCGGTCCTGTCAAGCAGAAACGCGTAGAGCGCAGAATCCATGTTCTTCGGGTTTGCGCCGTCGACGGTCAGCACGACGTTCTTTGCCGATCCCGCAAGATCGAACGGATCGTAGCCGAACCAGTACGCGCCGTCGTTCGCCGTTCCGCCCCAGCGGATGCGCGGCGTAATCGCCTGTCCGCCGTTCGCGGTGCTGTAATACGTTTTCACGACCTTGCCGTTGTACCGGAGCGTCTGCTGCCAGACGGCGTCGACCGCCGCGATCGTGTTCTTATCCCCCGCCACATAGCCGTAATAAAGCTGTGAGGTCGTGGTGTCGTAGACGTCGAAATACTTGCTCTTCCGGGATTCGATCTCGGAAAGCGCAAAGCCCTTTGCGCAGATCGCCTCGGTCTTCAGCAGATCCGGCTTGGAGGAATCGGACATCTCGCCGCTGACCACGCCGTAGAGATAGTTTTTCATATCCACATCGTTGATCAGTCGCAGCGTGCCCGCGTCGTTGTAAAAGACGAAGTCGCCGTAATAGACGCGCGTGCCGTGCTTGGGGTTGTCGTACGTGACTTTGGTCGCCGCATCCGTGCCGACACGGGAAAGCCTCAGAGACGAGGTCGTCGACTGCAGCGTGCCCGCGGACGAATGCGAGACCGTGATCTTTCCGTCCTTGATCTCCGCCGTCACGGTCCCGCCGGAAACGGTCTTGCTCCCCATGGAATACTTGCCGGAAAGCTTCAGCGACACGGAATCCGCGTCGCCCGTGGAAAGGCGCACGCGCACGGTCGTTTCGGTCTCATCCGCCGCCGTCGCCCGAAACGCAATCGGCAGCAGCATCAGAACGAGAAGTATGCAAAGCAGCCGTTTCATTCCGTATCCTCCTTTCCGGTTGTTCTGTTTCCGTTATACCACACGCGGATAAAAAAACAAACGCTGTGCGGCGTTTGTTGAAACATTTTTTACAAGAATGACGAATCTTTGTTGCATTTTTGGAAAATTACGGAAGCGGGGCATAGATCCGCATGACCGCCTCTGCAGCCTTCATGCCGTCCACCGCCGCGCTGACGATGCCGCCCGCATACCCGGCGCCCTCGCCGATCGGGTACAGTCCCTTATGCGAAACGGATTCCATCGCCGGATCGCGCAGGATCCGAAGCGGCGAAGACGTGCGGCTTTCGACCGCCGTCAGGACCGCGTCCTCCATGTCGTACCCCTTGAGCTGCCGTCCGAATGCTTTAAGCCCCTCCGCAATCCCCTTTGCCGCAAAGTTCGGCAGGCAGTCCGCAAGGCGCGTATAGCGCACGCCGGGCCGGTACGTCGGTTCGACCGAGCGTGAGGGCTTCGAGACCTCGTTGCGCAGGAACGCGCCGACCGTGGACGCGGGCGCCGTGCCGTCGCCGCCGCCCAGCAGGAACGTATCGCGCTCGAGCCGGTCCAGATATTGCATGCCGTCCAGCGGATGCGTGCCGAAATCCTCCGGCGTGATCTGAACGACCACCGCCGCGTTCGCGTTTCTGCCGTCGCGCGCAAAGTTGCTCATGCCGTTCACGACGACCTGTTCCGGTCCGCTTGCGCTTGCCACGACCTGCCCGCCCGGGCACATGCAGAAGGTATAGACACCGCGCTCGCCGCTTCTTGCGGTCAGGCGGTATTCCGCCGCGCCGAGCCGCGGATGGTTTGCCATCGGTCCGTACTGGCTCTCGTTGATCAGGCTTTGCGGATGCTCGGCACGCACGCCGATCGCAAATGCCTTCGGCGCCATGGCGACGCCCTTTTCAAACAGCATCCGCGCCGTGTCCCTTGCGCCGTGTCCCATGGCAAGGAGCAGCGCCGCGCAGGGCTCCCATGTTTCGCGGTCCTTTTCGCGGATCAGCACCTCGCGCACCGCGCCGTCGCGCATGCGAAGGTCGGCAAGCTTTGCGGAGAAGCGCACCTCCCCGCCTGCCGCTTCGATCCTTTTCCGAAGGTTGCCCACCACCGTGCGCAGCCGGTCGGTGCCGATGTGCGGCTTCGCAAGATACGCGATCTCGTCCGGCGCGCCACAGGCGATCATCTCTCGAAGGACGCCGTCGATGTGCGGATCGCGAATGCGCGTGGTCAGCTTGCCGTCCGAAAACGTGCCCGCGCCGCCCTCGCCGAAGGCGACGTTGCTGTCCGGATCCGGCTCGCGGATGCTGCCGGACCAGTAGGTCTCCACGTCTTTGACGCGCTCTTCGATCGGACGTCCGCGTTCGATCACGAGCGGGCGATAGCCGTTTTCGGCAAGCGTCAGCGCCGCGAACAGCCCCGCGGGACCGAGCCCGACCACGACGATCCTGCCTTCCGGTTCCCTTGTGCCGAACGCAAACGGCTCTTCCGCCGCCGGTTCGACAAGCTCTGCTTTCAGTTTCGGATCGTGAAGGACCTTCTTTGCCGCCGCGTCGGAAAGCGTCAGCTCCGCGTGGATGCACAGAAAGACGTCCTGTTTTTTGCGCGCGTCCAGCGCCTGCCGCACGATACGCATGCGAATGAGAGCATCATGCGGAATTCCGAGCTTTTTACAGCACGAAGCGGCGAACGCATCGTCCGTCGCATCGAGCTCTCTTCTGAAATTTTGCAGATAAACCGTTTTCATCCGAAATCGTCAGACAGCACGCTCCGCTCATTCATCCGGCTGTTCGGAAAGCGCCGTCTCGATCAGAACGATCGTGACATTTTCCGACGCCAGTTCGATCCTGTACACGCTGAGATCGATCGGGCTCTTCCAGACAATCGGCAGTTCGTAGGTGCCGGTCCAGTAATTCTGCAGATCGACGCTCACCGAGATCATGCTCGGATCAAACGCTTCCATTGCCCTGACCGTTCCGTATACGCGGATCCGCACCGTCTTCGGTTCGCTGCCGTCCAGAACGACGCCGTTCCTCGCCTGTGTGTATTCGATCGGGATCTCGAATTCCGCGGGCTCTGCTTCCCGTTCCGTGACGCGCAGCCGCGCGCCGATCTTCAGATACTCTTTTCCGTTGATCTGTTCGGTCGTGATGTTTTGGTTGCTGTCGACCGTGATCCCTTCCGGAACATCCAGCCCCACCGAGATCCGCTGTTCGCCGACCTCTTCCGGGAAGATCGTTTCCGTTCCGATCGATTCGACGGTGCTCAGCTTGACGGGGCTGCCGAAGATGCGGACCGATTCTGTCGCCGGAACGCATTCATATTCGTAATACCGGTCGAAGTCTTTGCTCACGGAAACGGTCGGCACGACCGGGACGTCCTTGTATGCACGCACGACGATCGGCACGTTTGCCACGACTCTCTCTCCGTTGCTCGTCACGATCTCTCCCAGATCGTTGTTCGATACGTCTTTGAACCGAACGGGAAGAACAAGATCGTACGTCTTCGAGGCAAGCGCGGAATTGAACGATTTGATCGCGGACAGGTCGATCGTGACGCTGCCGTATGCGATCTGATCGATCACGGACTTTTGTCCGCGCACCGATACGGTGACCGTTTCGGGCGGATAGAACAGGAATCCGTCGGGAAGCTTGTTTTGGGTCTGGATCTCCACCTTGATCCCGCTGCGCGAGGAGATCCTCGCGATCTCCAGATCGACCGAAGCGACCGAAAGGCTCTGGATCGTGCCGTAACCGGACGAGACCTTCGCCTGTACCGGACGGGTGATCGTCTTGCTGTCCTCGTCCGCATCCAGCGTGATATCACGGTCGGACAGATCCACGGTGCAGGAAACGTAATCGTCCAGATCGGTGTGCTTGCTGAGTTCGCATTCCACATCGACGTCGGTCAGAAGCTGTTCGCGGTTGACGAGCATCAATCCGCGGGCATTCAGCGAATCCTCGCCCGTATACACGATCTCCACATCGCGCACCCGCTTGACATATTCCGGGTTCTCGATGCCGAGCACATAGCCCCAAAGCAGGATTGCGAACAGCAGCGCCGTAACCTTCAGCCCGATATTTTTGGTGAACAGATCTTTCAGAAAGCGTTTGAACGCAGAGAAAAACTTCTGTCGTTTTGTCATCTCAGTTCGCCGCCTCCTTCCTCTTCCGGTTCCACGGGAACAGGAATGTTTCTTCCTTCTGCACCAGCAGGCTTTCGAGCATATTGTTCAGCGCCTTCTCATCCAGATAGCGGATCAGCTTGCCGTCCCGCGCGGTCGAGATCGCGCCGGTCTCCTCGGATACGACGATGACCACGCAGTCGGATGCGGAGGAAACGCCGAGCGCTGCGCGATGCCGGGTTCCGAGCTCGCGCGCGACCTTGGTGTCGTCCGACAGCGGCAGAAGACAGCTTGCCGCGATCACGGTCGTTCCGCGGATCACGACGGCGCCGTCATGCAGCGGCGTGTTCGGCTCGAAGATGTTTTCGATCAGGGCGCCGGAAAGCTTTGCATTCAGCGCAACGCCGGACGCCGCAATGTCGCCGAGTCCCGAACGGCGCTCAAAGACGAGCAGCGCGCCGACGCGGCGTTTGGACAGATGCAGGATCGAACGCTTCAGATCCTGTACCGTACGGCGCGCCTCGGATTCTTCCGTGACGGCTCCCAGCTTGGAAAGTCTGTGCGAGCCGATCCGTTCCAGCACGCGGCGCAGTTCCGGTGTGAACAGGATGAACAGGATAATGAAGATCGAACCGCTTTGCAGGATGCTGTTCAGCACCCAGTAGATCGTCATCAGGTCAAGCAGCCTTGCGACTACGGAAGCAAGGAACAACAGACCGATGCCCTTCATGACCTGATAGGCACGCGTTTCTTTTGTCCATTCCAGAAGCTTATACAAAAAGACGGCGATGATGAGTACGTCGAAAATGACGCTCACCAGTTTGCCCGGCTGCTTGATTGCGTTGAATACGGTGTTGATGATGTCGATCAAACTCACGTTTACGATCGCCTCCCTTCATGCGGCCGTCCTGCAGCGCCGACCGCATCGGCATCTATATTATAACATCAATGCGTCAGAATTGTCACGTAATTATTACAAATTTCTGCGAAATTGCTCCGCGCGGTTCCTGAGATACAGATATACGCCGATTGCGCCCGCAAGGATCGCCGCGGAAACCGCGATCGCGACCCAATCCGATCCGATCGCCAGCATCGGAAGCACCGAGATCACGACGAGTCCGAAGCAGATCAGCATCATAACGAGCACCGCGCCGCTCTGCTTGACGACCTCGGTATCCGATTTCCAGGAAAGCCGCGGCAGCTTCGCGTTGACAAACAGCCCCAGAACGGTCGTAAAGAGCAGCGCTGCGACCGGCAGCAGATACAGCCCGAGGATCGAAAGCGGCGTCAGAAATCCGCGATAGAAGATCGCCAGCATCGTGACCGTAAAGAGCAGCGACGGTCCGACCAGCACAAGGTTCAGAAGGAGCTTTGCGGCAAACCACGTCTTTGCGGAGACCGGCAGCGTTTTCGCGATCCAGATCTGCTTCCCCTCCATCGAGATCGCGCAGCTCGTCGTCGGAGAAAGCGTCGCGCAGAACAGCAGGATCCCCGTGATCGCCTCCGCGACGTGATCCGCAAGCGGCGTCGTGCGCAGAAACACCGAGATCTTTCCGGACAGAGCCGCCCCCGCGATCCCGAGCAGCGCAATGAGCGCCGAACCGAAAACCGTATTGACGACCCAAGCCGTGCTGTTGAAGAACCGCTTGCGTTCGACCGTGAACATCGCCTTCAGCGCGCCGCTTCTCTTCAGTGCGCCGAGCCGGTAATTCCGGACATGATACCCCGCGCTCATCCGATCGTGCAGCGGCAGAAACGTCTTGTTCAGCACGAATACGAACAGCGCGCACACCGCGATCGAGCCGAGCGTAAAGAGCAGCGCGAGCGGAACGTCGCCCGCGGCGCCCTTTGCAAACCACATCACCGGCGGATAGATCTTCGCCGTGCGCATCGCCGCGTCGGCCGGCGCGGCAAGGAACCGGTCCGTAACCCGCGGAAGCAGATAGGAGAAGACGATGAATCCGAACAGGAAGATCATCTTGATCGCCGACGTGATCCCCTTTTTATACTTGCTCCTTGCGAACGCCGCGGAAAGCAGCAGATCCGCGCCGCTGCCGATCACGATCGGTGCAACGGGCAGCAGCAGCGTCATCAGCGGAAACGCCGGATAGAACCACCATGCCGGCGCACGCAAAATCGCATAGACCGCGCCGCACGGCAGCAGATACGCCGCCGCATAGATCGCTTCGGCAAGATACAGCGCACAAAACCGCGCGAACACGATCACGGAGGTCCTGATCGGCATGCCCATCAGCGTGTCGAAATCCGCAAAGCCCGAAAGCGTCGCGCTGCCCTGCGCGAACGCCATCGCCAGCGTAAACAGGCTTGCCATCGCCGCCGCCATCATAAACGGGATCGACGCGTCGACGCCTGCGGAAAGCAGCTGAAACGTCAGCCAGCCGGACATTCCGCCGTAGACCGCGACGATGGTACCGATCGCGACGACGCCCGCGACCGCGTTTCTGCGCTCCCGCGGATCCTTCGAGTACCGGATCACCGGAAACCGGAAGATGCTGTTGATATACAGTCTGATCAGCGTCCGAAGTGCTTTCATGCGTCCGTCAGCTCCAGAAACAGTTCTTCGAGAGATTGGTTGCCGCGCACCTCTTCCATCGGACCGGCGGCGATCAGCCTGCCGTTTTTGATGATCGCGATCCTGTTGCAGAGCTTTTCGGCGACCTCCAGAACATGCGTGCTGAAGAAGATCGCCGTGCCCGTTTCGGTCAGCTCGCGCATGATCTCCTTCAGCGTGTGCGACGCTTTTGGATCGAGCCCCACGAACGGCTCGTCGAGCATCAGAAGCTTCGGCTGCTGGATGAGCGCGCCGATCAGCGCAAGCTTCTGGCACATGCCGTGCGAATACGAACCGACGAGGTCGCCGAGCTTGGATTCGATCTCGAACAGCTGCGCGTACTTTGCGATCCGTTCGCGGCGCGTCGCTTCGTCGATGCCGTAGATGTCGCAGAGGAAATTCAGATACCCGGTTCCGGTCAGAAACGTATAGAGGTCCGGATTGTCCGGGATATAGCGCATGATGCGCTTCGCCGCCATCGGATCCTTTCGGATGTCGATCCCGTCGATGAAAATCTCGCCTTCGTCGAACGGCAGAATGCCCGAAATGCACTTCAGCGTGGTCGTCTTGCCTGCGCCGTTGTGTCCGATAAAGCCGTAAATATCGCCCGCTTCGACCGTAAGGCTCAGTCCGTCGACCGCGCGCGGTCCGTTTCCGTAGCTCTTTACAAGGTTTTGAATGGTAAGCATCTTTTTCTTCTCCTTTTGCAAAAGTATGCCCTTTCACACCTGTATTGTAAACGGCCTCCGCACATTCCGAAAGCGGAACAGTACCGAATATGCGGCTTCTGTTTCCGTTCCTTTGCCGGAATACGGTCGTTTATTCCTCTTCCTTCTCGCGGTACAGCACGAGCTTCCGCCCGATGCACTGAATGACCTCGGCGCCGGTCGCCCCGGCAAGCTGCTCCGCGGCTTCCTTGGCGGAAAGCTCGCTCGTTTCGAGCACGGAAAGCTTGATGAGCTCGCGCTTCTTCAAAGCGGCGTCGACCGCTTCGATCAGCGGCTCCGTGATGTTCTCCTTGCCGATCTGAAAGATCGCGGTCAGCGTGTTCGCCTGTTTGCGCAGTTCCGCGCGTTCTTTGCCTGTCATGGTAGTTCCTCCTTAATCCGTAAAATCAAATTCCCATTCGCCGAGCCGGATCGTGTCGCCGTCCTTCGCGCCCATCTCGCGAAGCGCGGAGATGATGCCCGTCCTGATCAGAAGCTGCTGGAAGCGGCGCATCGAAACGTCGTCCTCCGGATCGGTCGTGTCAAGGATGCGTTCCACGTCGCTGCCCTCAACCACGTATACGCCCGCGTCGTCGCGGTGCACCGTAAAGCCCTTTTCGTACTGCGCGCCGGTCAGAAGCTCGGTCTCGTCATAGACACGCACCGGCGGCAGCGCGTCGAGCATCGAAACGATCCGGTCGAGCATCGGTCCGAAGCCCTCGGTCGTCGCCGCGGACACCGCAAACACGTTTACGCCCTGCGGCTCCAGCGCGGCTTTGATCCGCTTGAAATTCTCCTCCGCGCCCGGAATGTCCATCTTGTTGCAGGCGACGACCTGCGGCAAAGCCGCCAGCGCGTCGGAAAACTTCGATAGCTCCGCGTTGATCTTTTCATAATCGTCCAGCGGATCGCGCATCTCGCTGCCGGACGCGTCGAGTACGTGTACCAGGATCCTTGTGCGCTCGATATGGCGCAGAAAGTCGTGTCCGAGCCCCGCGCCCTCCGCCGCGCCCTCGATCAGCCCCGGGATGTCCGCCATCACGAACGAGCGGTCGTAGCGCGTCGCCACGCCGAGGTTCGGCGTCAGCGTTGTGAAATGGTACGCGGCGATCTTCGGCTTCGCGCTCGTCAGCACGGACAGGATCGTGGACTTGCCGACCGACGGCAGTCCGATGATGCCGACGTCCGCGATCGTCTTGAGCTCCAGCTCGACGGTGCGCTCCTCGGTCTTGATCCCGTTCTGCGCAAAGCGCGGCGCCTGCTTCGTCGCCGTGGCAAAGCGCGCGTTGCCCTTGCCGCCCCTGCCGCCGTACAGCACGATGCGGGTCTTGTTCGGCTCGCTCATGTCCGCGACGATGCTGCCGGTCTCCACGTCGCGCACGATCGTACCGACCGGCACCTTAATGATCAGGTCCTCGCCGTTTTTGCCCGCCATGAGCTCCGCACGTCCCTGCTCGCCGTCCTGCGCGCGGAAGTGCCGGTAGCGCTTGAAATCGAGCAGTGTCGATTGCTGCGGATCCGCGACGAACACAATGTTGCCGCCCCTGCCGCCGTCGCCGCCGGAGGGTCCGCCCTTCATGACGTATTTTTCGCGGTGGAACGCGGCGCAGCCGTCGCCGCCGTTGCCCGCCTTGATGAAAATCGTTGCCTTGTCAATGAACTGCATGTTCGCAAATCTCCTTTAACGGGCAGACGGAGCACTTCGGGCGCTGCGCCGCGCAGACCTGTCTGCCGTGATAGATCAGCCAATGATGCGCGTCGCCCCAATCCTGTTCGGGGATATGCTCCATCAGCTGCTGTTCGGTTTTCTCCACGTCCTTCGCCTCGGTGAGACCGATGCGGTTTGCCACGCGGAATACGTGCGTATCGACCGCGATCGCGGGGACTTTGAACGCGTTCGAGAGGACGACGTTCGCCGTCTTTCTGCCGACGCCGGGCAGCTTTGTAAGCTCCTCGCGCGTCTGCGGGACTTCGCCGCCGTACTGCTCGAGCAGGATGCGGCTCATCTCGAGGATGTGCATCCCCTTCATGCGGTAGAAGCCGCAGCTTCTGATGTACGGCTCGAGGGTCTCAAAGTCCATCGATGCGAACGCTTCCGGCGTGTTGTACTTGGGAAACAGCACGTCGGTGCATTTGTTCACCTGCTTGTCCGTGCACTGCGCGGACAGCATGGTCGCCACCAGCAGTTCGAACGGCGAGGAAAAATGCAGCGCGGGTTTTGCGTCGGGGTAGGTTTCCTTCAGAATGCCGAGGGCCTCGGCTCGTTTTGCTTCACTTAACACGGCTTGCCTCCAATGCATAGGTTGCGGCGATCGCGCCGTCCGCGCACGCGGTCACGACCTGCCGAAGCGGGGTGTTCCGCACGTCGCCCGCGGCGAACACGCCGGGGATGCTCGTCTGCATCTTTTCGTCGGTGATCACGCTGCCGTTTTCCGCCAGCGCGATCCTGTCTCCGAACAGTTCGGTCCGCGGGACCACGCCGACCGCCACGAACGCGCCGTCGGTCGAAAGCTCAAAGATCTCGCCGCTCACGCGGTTTCTGATCCGGATGCCCGAAAGCTTCCCTTCGCCGAGAAACGCTTCCGGCACGCTGTTCCAGACGAATTCGATGTTCTCCGTTTTCAGCGCGGCATCCGCAAGGATCGCGCTTGCGCGGAGCGCGTCGCGCCGGTGCACGACATAGACCTTTTTGCAGAGCTTCGCAAGGTACAGCGCGTCCGAGATCGCGGTATCGCCGCCGCCGATGACCGTTGCCGTGCGGTTCTTATAGAACGCGCCGTCGCAGGTCGCGCAGTAAGAAACGCCGTGCCCCGTGAGTTCCTTTTCTCCGGGAATGCCGAGCGTTTTCGGCGACGCGCCGGTGGATAAAATCACGGTCTTTGCTTCGACGCGTTCCCCGTTGAACAGAAAATGCTTCGGGTCCTCGTCGAGCACAAGCTCCGTCACGGGACCGTATTCGATCTTCAGCCCGAACAGCGCCGCATGTTCCTCGAGCCGCGCCGCAAGCGCGTACCCGTCCGGTCCGTCCGAAATGCCCGGATAGTTGTCGATCCGATGCGTTTTCACGATCTGCCCGCCCGCGAACATTTCCTCGTAGAGGCGGACGTCCGCGCCGCCGCGCACCGCGTATAATCCCGCCGTCAGCCCCGCGGGACCGCCGCCGATGATTGCGATATCCAGCATGGTGTTTCCCCCGTTTCCGTAAAATCTCACAAATACAGTATACCGGCAAATCCGGTTCCGGTCAAGGAAAACCGCACGACAAAAAGCACGTTCCCGTTGCGGAACGTGCCTCTGTTATCCGATCTTCTTGCAACGATACGACCTGCCGTATTCGATCGGCTCCGCGCTTTCGAGCAGCTCCGTGACCGTCACGACGTCATACCCTTCCTCCAGAAGCCACGGGATCAGCTCGTCGATCGCCGAAAGCGACGCTTCGATCCGATCGTGGAACAGGATGATCGATCCGTTTTTGACTTCCCTTTTCACGATCTTCACAATCTTCGTCTTGCTGCGGTTGCTCCAGTCGCGCGTGTCCACCGACCACAGGATGCAGGCGAGCTCCTCGTTCTTCGCCGCCCGCAGGACCGTGTTGTTTTTGGTCCCGTAAGGCGGACGCATCAGATGCGGAACGTATTCTTCGCCGAGCGCTTCGGCGATCCGTTTTTTCATCTCCCGGAGCCGCTGCTCCTGCTTTTTCTGCGAAAACTTTGTCATCGTATCGTGCGTAAGCCCGTGGATGCCGACGTCGCATCCGAGCGACCGCATGCGTCTGAGAAGCGCATCCGCCCCGCTCTGCTTCATGTTCTGCCCGAGCACGAAGAACGTTCCCGGCACGCCGTATTTTTCCAGCACGTCCAGAAACTTCGCTGTGTATTTCATATTCGGTCCGTCGTCGAACGTCAGCGCGACCATCTTCCGGTCCGGATCCGGCGTCGGTTCCGGCGTCGGCGTCGGCGTGGGCGTAGGCGTCGGCGTGGGCGTCGGCGTCGGCGTGGGCGTCGGCGTCGGTGTGGGCGTCGGGCTCGGCGTCACGATTTCGATCGGTTCGGCGTGCATTGCTTTCGGTTCCGGCGCAGCGGCAATATACCCTGCGTTTTCTTCCGCGCAGGACACAAAAACCATTATCAGCAGCAAAAGAACGAGTACACGTTTCATCACGGACAGTATACGGCGTTTTTCTTTGTTTTACAACAAAAAATGCGTGAACAAGCTGTGAAAAACGCGATCGGCTTTCGCCTTGCTTTTCCGGAAAAACAACGACCGCCGCAAAAGCGGCGGTCTGAAACGATTTTCCCGTTCAGCGATTCTTTCGCTTGTCGGAACGCACGGAGAAGATCTGCAGCAGCACCCCTGCGGCAAATCCGACGACCGGCAGCGGCAGGAACAGATATCCCGGCACAAAGAGCTTCTCTTCCATTTCGTCATAGAGAGGCGGATACTGGAATTCATAGAACACGACGATCCCAAGATACACCAGTGCAGCCGCAACGGCGATGCATCCGACGATGGTCAACAGTGTTTTCCGTTTCATATGCCTTTCCTCCCGTCAGTCCACAATGATGAGCGCGTCGCCGGTCACGCGGCTGTTATGCCCGAACACCTTTTCGTTCCAATACATACCGGACGATCCGCCGCCGTCGAAGTTGTACGCCGCCTTCATGCCGAGCGCCGCGCAGAGCGACGACAGATCGGCGAGCGACAGACCGGGCGATTTCCCGTTGCCGAGGGATTTCCCGTTGATGTCCTTGACGCCGCGGTCGCCGAGGATGCTGATGAACGCATAGTGTCCCGGTTCATAGTATCCGAACGCCGTGCGGGGATTCTCCGTGCCGAGCGTGGAGTTGAACGAGGTCTTTGCATTGCCGTCCGCATCCAGAAGCGCGGGTCCGAAGTAGAACGAATGATACGGATAGTTCTGCGCGATGCTGTTGTTGTCGATGTTGTCCTTCCGGCAGTCGAAGCAGCGCACGGTGCCGTCCTGATACACAACGCAGAGATCGGAATGCCTGCAGGCGTTGTTCTTGACCATGATGCCGTTGCGGATGATCAATCCCTGATCCTTTGCGTTGTTCGAGAAATAGTCGGAGTTGATCGCGATCAGCGCATGATTGTCACGCGCAAACTCGACCAAGCGCTTCGCCTTTCCCTGATCGGGCTCATAGACGCTCACCAGATTGTGGATGTCGCGCACATACAGCTCGGCGATCTGATACTCCAGCTTTCCCTTCTGGTAGTGATACAGCTCGATCGCCGCGTTTCTGCCCGCGTAGGTATAGATCAGCGTGCGGACGGTGCCGTCCTCCAGCGTTTCGCTCGTATTCGGTTCCGAAATCACCGGCTCGCCTTCCGCAAACTTTTCCTTATACTTGTCGCCCAAAAGTCCCGCGATCGGCGTCGGCTCGGGCGTCGGCTCCTCGGTAGGTTCCGGCGTCGGCGTTTCCGGAGCGGGCGTTTCGCCCGGCGCAGGCGTCGGCGCTTCGGTAGGTTCCGGCGTTTCCGGCACGGGCGTTTCCGGCACGGGGGTCGGTGTCTCTGCCGGCTGCCGCGTGGGTTCCAGCGTCGGAAGCGCATACGTCTGCTGCTCCGTTTGCTCATATTTGAAGGGTCCCCAGCCGAACGCGCGGGCGTTGACCGTCATGGCGAATGCGCCGGCAAGGATGATGTCAATGACGATGACCGCGACAAGCGCCGACGGTTTGAGTCTGGTCTTCCGGAATCCGCCGCCTGCGAGGATCAGCAGGTAGAAAAGTCCCGTCAGCAGCAGAAGCAGCGGGATTATCAGATGCAGGTATTTTGTGAGAAAGAAATCCGACCGCACGACAAAGCGGAATCCCGGATTGAAATGATCCAGGATATAAAAGACAATGTAGTTTGCGGAGAGNNNNGCACACTCCCTGTGATGTGTTTGTTTCGACAAAAGCCGACCGTTCTTTTTTTGTTCAATGCACTATATCACACACGAATCGTTTTTTCAACCCCTTCGTGCGATTCCACCGTCAGATGAGATACAGCACCCAGCGCAGCAGAAATCTGCGGACCGGCGCGTTTGCGTAAACCGAACGCTGCGCGGCGCGGACACGCCGCAAAAGCTCCTTGTGCTCCGCCTGCATCCGGTGGTTCGAGAACGCCGCCTCCAGCGCCCAATCCGCCGCGTCCGGATCGTGCGGAACGCCGAACCGCTGCAGCAGCGCCAGATAATGCGTCATCTCCGGGATCGAGCGTTTCACGTCCGCATTCCGGAAGCGGGTCTCGCGAATCTTGCGCAGAAGCAGTCCCGTTCCGACCCACAGGAACGGAACGAGCACAAGAGCGATCCACCAGAGTCCGCCCCGTTTTTTCACGCCCTGCTCCGCTTCGCCGTCCGATCCGGATCCTCCCGGTTCCTCCTGCAGTTCTGCGGAGACCGGCTCCTCCGTCGCCGGCGCCGCGTCCGTCGGGTCCTCTTCGACTTTGACCTCAAACGGCGTCGGCGTTGCCTGCATCGGAGGCGGTTCCGGCGTGCTCGGCGCCGTTTGCGGCTCTCCCTGCGGCTCCGTTCCGTACCCGTCGTTCTTGAACTGCGGCGTGCTCTCGATCGGGATCCACCCGAGTCCCGACACAAAGACCTCCGCCCACGCATGCTCGTCGTTCTTCGTCACGGCTTTCCCGGTATTGACCTCGTTCGCCCCGACTTCGACATAATACCCGACCGTGTATCGGGCGGGATAGCCGAGCGCCTGCAGCAGCGCGGTCGTCGCGCTTGCGAAATGGACGCAGTAGCCTCTTTTTCCCTCCGTCAGAAAATACAGGACGAAGTCCCTGTCCTTCGGTATCCTGCCGGGCGTCTGCGTGTAAACGCCCGCTCCGGAGACGAACGCCGCGATCTGTCTTGCCGTCGCGATCGGATCCTCCGATCGGACGATGCCCGCTTCGGATGCGATCCGCTGCAGCGCTTCGCGTTCCGCGCCGTCCTGCATCAGATACTCTTTCCGCGCATACGCCGTTTCATACTCTTTCTCCTCTTCCGTCGGCGTTTCCGGGCTGAGGCTCAGATAGTCGTAGGTGAACAGCCAGTAGTATTCCTGAAATCCGCCGGAGCGGATCCCGTCCTCTCCCACGGTCAGATTCTCCTCCGGTCGGACCCACGCATAGGGAACAGCCCGTTCGTTCGAATACGCGCCGCTGATCACGATGCTCGCGTCCGTGCTCAGCTTCTGCCGCTTCCCCAGCGCTTCCATGGAGCTCCAATTTCCGCGGTACGGCTTCGCGTTTTCCCATTTGTTGTTGCGGTAGATTCCGTAGGAATGCGTTCTCAGATGATACACGCCCGCATGGTCCGCGGTCAGGTAAAACAGTTTCTTGTCGTCGTCCGTGCGTTCCGTCTCCCGGTCGAGATCGACGGTCTTTGCGTTTCTCGTCCCGATGATCGCCATCATGGGATCGACAATGTCCGCGGCGAGCCACTGCGTCAGCTTGTCCCGTTTCTCCTGTGGGAACGATTGATCCCGCTTCGACCAGGTGCTCACGACGATCAGCACCGCGAGCAGCAGCAACAGCGGCGCGAGCAGCAGCGTAAACCGGTGTTTCTCGCCCGATCCGCCTTTCCGAAGTCCGTTGCCCAGCAGCGCATATCCGAGGTAGATGCAAAGCGAAAAGACGATCCAGAGCGCAGGCTGTCTGTAATCGATCAGGCTGAACATGAACATCGGAAGCGGGATCATCAGCGAAAGCAGCACGGTCCTGCTGCGGACCAGCGCGCCGGTCATAAACAGCCCGTGTACCGCCGCGATCAGGATCAGGATCAGCGTGATGCCTGCCCGCGGATTTTCTGCCTTTGCTGCCTCCCGCGCAAGCACGTCCGGATCGAATCGCAGGATCCCCGTCACCGCAGCCGCCGTATTTTCCGGCAATATGCGGCAGATATCGTTTGCAAGCGCAACGGCGCTGCGGCTGAGTTTTTCGTTCAGGATCAGGATCGCGAAGATCGCGATGACGCCCGCAAGATAGACCGCGCCGAACAAAATGCCGAACCGCGGCGCCGTCATCCAGAACGACAGCAGGACCGCCGAAACGGCGCAGAACAGGATCAGCCAAAACAAATGATACCCGATCCGGAACGAATCCGGCATCGCGCAGGAAACGGCAAGCATGCCGCACGCAATCGGAACGGCGTCCGCAAGTCCGTTCAGAACGATATCACGCCGTTTCACGGACGCACCTCCTTCCGCGGAAGGATGCGGTAAACGAGCGTATCGCTGCCCGAAGCGACCGGCTGCGCCGCTTCCGCCTTGCCCGGTTCGGACAGGAACGACCGCAGAAACCGCTCGAAATCGCCCTGTCCGTCGATCATCGCGTTCCGCAGACCATAGCGAAGCATGAACGGGATCTTGTTCTCGTTCAGCACGTCGGCAAGGCAGCGAAGCTGTTCCAGCACGCTCTGCTGCGCATCGTAATCGTCGTACAGGTCCATGCTGAGAACGATGTTCTTGCGCGCCTGCTCCTGCGGCTCGCGCACGATCGGCGCGTCCATCTTTTCCGTCAGCTTCCAGTGGATCAGGTTGACCGCGTCGCCCTCGCGGTACGGACGCAGCTCATGCTCCTCGGAAAAGCCGATCGGCTTGGGCTTCAGGATCCGGTCGGAGGACTCCGTCAGCTCCGGCATCGGCACCGGACGTTCGGGATTCGGCATGACCGTCAGCGCGACGACGCCGCTCTTTTTGATCGGGATCGCGATGAGCCCGAGATAATCGCACACGCGCGCGGAACGGATCCGATACGAGATCGTTCCGAGCCGTTCGGTATCCGGCACAAAGATCTCCTCGTGCGATTTTGTGCCGTAGATGCGCACCTTTCTGCGCTTCGGACGCGGGTCCAGAAACAGATTGCGGTATTCGATCTTCACCTTCCAGACGTCCGGCGGCAGAAAGAATCCGCAGTCGACGCAAAGCCGCACCTTGGAGGGTCGCCCGCGCTGCACGTCCGTGCCGCCCTTCAGCTCCGCGTGCGATTTCAGGATCGCGGGAAGGCTGAGCAGAACGGAAATGAGCGGCAGCGCAGACACAAACAGCAGTATGCAAAGCGATACATACTGCCCGTAAAAGATATACAGCGCGATCGCTCCGAGAAGCAGCGCTCCGTATGTCAGTCTCCTGCCGATCATCCGCGCACGGAGGGCGGCGCGATATGCGCCATGACGTCGCTGACCACCGCCTCCGCGGTCTGCCCGGACGCCTTTGCCTCGGCGGTCAAGATCAGCCGGTGCGTGATCGTCGCAGGATAGATCAGCTTGACGTCGTTCGGGATCACGTAATCGCGTCCCTGCACCCATGCCGCCGCCTTTGCCATCGAAACGACCGCCAGCGTTGCACGCGGACTTGCGCCCTGCAGCAGCGAAGCATGCGAACGCGTTGCGTTCGAAAGGCGGATTGCGTAATCGAGGATCTTCTTATCCACAAAGGTATTGTCGACCGCAAGCCGGATGTCGTTCAGCCCTTTGCGATCCGCGATGCAGCGTACGCCGTCCAGCGGATTGCCCTTTTGCTTGCGGTTCAGAAGCTCCAGTTCGTCGCTCGGACGCGGGTAGCCGAGCGTCAGACGCACCATGAAGCGGTCGAGCTGCGAATCCGGCAGCAGCTGCGTGCCGCTCGCGCCGACCGGGTTCTGCGTCGCGATGACCACGAACGGATCCGGCACGGGATGCGTCACGCCGTCGACCGTGACGTTGCCCTCCTCCATCGCCTCCAGAAGCGCGGACTGCGTACGGCTCGTCGCGCGGTTCAGCTCGTCGGCAAGGAACAGGTTGCACAGGATCGCGCCCGGCTTATACGTCATCCTGCCGGTCTCGCGGTCATAGAGCGAAAAGCCGACGATGTCGCTCGGCAGAACGTCCGGCGTGAACTGCACGCGGTGGTATTCGAGTCCCAGCGCCTTCGAAAAGGCAAGCGCCATCGTGGTCTTGCCGACGCCGGGAATGTCCTCCAGAAGGATATGCCCGCGCGCAAGGATCGCCAGCAGCGCCATGATCAGGATATTGTCCTTTCCGACAACGGCTTTCTTCAATTCGTCAATGATGGATTTCGGATCGTTCATCGGTCCCTCCCGCATACGATAGACTTTTCGATTCTATGTGCGCATTATACCACATATTTGCGACAAAATTGTATCTAAACTGTAATATTATTCCGTTTTGCCCTCTTTTTCGCAGAAAAAAAGCGGCGACCTTCCGATCGCCGCATGTGTTTTCCTGCAGATCTGCGGTGCGGTTCACGGACCGCGCCGCCTTTGTGCGAAGACGCGTTCGCCCGAAAAGGCGGATGCCGAAAACAAATCGGGTGAAAGCAGAGCTCTCACCCGATTACATTTACCAAAGCTTGATGCCGTCGTGATGCGGCAGCTCCTTGATGTGCCAGATCTCGTTCGCGTACTGACGGATCGTGCGGTCCGAGGAGAACTTGCCCGCGCTCGCCGTGTTGACGATGCACTTTCTCGTGAAGGAACGGATGTCCTTATAGTCGTAGAGCGCGTCCATCTTGCGGTCAATGTACGGCAGAAGCTCCTGCAGCACGAAGTAGTAGTCCGGCTTCTGCCAGCCGTTGCCGAACAGCAGCGAGCGGTGCAGATCGGTGAACACGCCGGTGCCGTTGTCGGAGAACGTACCGTCGATCAGCGCGTCGACCACGCGGCGCACGCGCGGCTCGTAGTCGTAGATCGCCTTGGGGTTGTAGTGCGGACGCAGCGCGTTGAGATCGTCGACGCTGTAGCCGAACACGTAGTTGTTTTCCTCGCCCGCCTCCTGCACGATCTCGACGTTCGCGCCGTCGAAGGTGCCGAGCGTGACCGCGCCGTTGAGCATCAGCTTCATGTTGCCCGTGCCGCTCGCCTCGGTGCCCGCCGGAGAGATCTGCTCGGAGATGTCCGCCGCCGGAATGATGTGCTCGGCGTAGGAGCAGTTGTAGTTGTGCACGAACACCACGCGCATCAGGTCCTTCACGTCCGGATCGTTGTTGATCTTCTTCGCGATCTCGTTGATGAACTTGATGACCGCCTTTGCGCGGAGGTATCCGGGCGCCGCCTTTGCGCCGAAGATGAACGCCGTCGGCGTGAAGTCCTTGACGCGTCCGTCCTTGATGCCGAAGTAGATGTCGAGGATCGCGAACGCGTTCAGGATCTGACGCTTGTACTCGTGCATGCGCTTGACCTGCACGTCGAAGCAGAACGATTCGGGCAGATCGACGCCCTCGCGCTCGAGGATCAGCTTGCGGAGCTGACGCTTCTTTTCGCGTTTGACCTCGATGAATTCGTCAACGTCGGCGTCGCTCATGAACGCCTTGAGTCCCTTGAGCTGTTCGAGATCGGTGATCCAGCCGCCGCCGATGCGCTCGGTGATGTACTTCGAGAGCTCGGGGTTGCACAGCCCCAGCCAGCGGCGCTGCGTGATGCCGTTCGTCTTGTTCTGGAAGCGTTCCGGATAGACCTGATACCAGATCTTCAGAACGTCGTCCTTCAGGATCTGCGTGTGGATCTCCGCGACGCCGTTCACGTAGCTCGACGCGTACACGGCGAGGTTCGCCATGCGGATGATGTTGTTCGAAACGATCGCGTACGGCTCGCAGTCGAGTCCCTTCGCCATGATCTCGCCGCACAGCTTCGTGTTGATGCGCCAGATGATGTCGTAGATCTCCGGCAGCAGATCGCGGAACAGGTTGACGTCCCACTTTTCGAGCGCTTCCTGCATGACCGTGTGGTTCGTATAGGAGAAGGTCTTGCGCGTGATCTCGAACGCCTCGTCGAACGTGAGCCCCTCCAGCATCAAAAGCCGCATGAGCTCCGGAATGGAGACCGTGGGATGCGTGTCGTTGAGCTGGATCGAAACGAGCTCGCAGAACTCCCGGATCGGGCGGTTCTCGCGCTTGAAGCGGAACAGCAGGTCCTGCAGCGAGGCCGAGGACAGGAAGTATTGCTGCTTCAGACGGAGGCGCTTGCCCGCGGTGGTCGTGTCGTTCGGGTACAGCACGCGCGTGATGTCCTCGACGGCGTTCTTTTCGAGCACCGCGACCGCGTATTCCTGGTTGTTGAACTTTTCAAAGTCGAAGTCCTGCACCGCTTCGCTCTGCCAGAGACGGAGCGTGCCGATGTTGTCGGTGTGGTAGCCGATGATCGGCATGTCGTACGGAACGGCGCGCACGGTCGAATCGGAGAAGTGCACGAGCACCTCGTGCGTGTCGCGGCGGCGGCTCCACGGATCGCCGAAGCGCTGCCAGTCGTCCGCGCTTTCGGTCTGGAACCCGTTCGTGAAGGTCTGCTTGAAGAGACCGTACTTATAGCGGATGCCGTACCCGTCGAGCGGCAGATTCATCGTCGCCGCGGAATCGAGGAAGCAGGCGGCAAGGCGGCCCAGGCCTCCGTTTCCGAGCGCCGCGTCTTCGATATCTTCAAACGCCGCCAGATCGAGACCGCGTTCTTCGAATTCCTTCTTGACCTCGTCGAGGATCCCGAGCGCGAACAGATTGTTGTATACCATTCTGCCCATGAGGAACTCCGCGGAGAAGTAATATGTGGTTCTGGTGCGCTCGTGCGCATGACGGCTTTCATACCACGTGTCCGCGATGGCGCCCATGACGACCGTTGCAAGCGCCGCGTGCAGCTGCTGCACCGTCGCCTCCTTGAGCGATACCTGCGCGTCGCGCTTCAGGACGAGTTCGATTTGCTGCATAATCGTTTTTGTATCCATATATACCTATCCCCAATTCATGATTTCACGGTCATTATAGCATATTATTCCGGATTGTGCAAAAAAACCGACAGAATTTCCTGTCGGTTTTTGTAAAAAATGCGTAAAAGCGGGGATCATTCCCACGGACGTCTTGCATTGACGAAGTTCCGTTTGAAGTATGCGGACAGCTGACGCTTGACGACCTTGCCGTTTGAGCTCGAGGCGTCGATCATCGTATTGCTGCCGATGTAGATGCCGGTATGGCTGACGCGCGAGGAGCTGTCGCTCTTGAAGAAGAGGATGTCGCCGCGCTTGAGATCGCCGATCTTGGTGATGTTCTTCCAGCGGCTGACCTTCGAGAAGCCCTCCGCGTTCAGGCGCTTCGTGGAGACGCCCGCCTGCCGGAGACACCAGGTGACGAACCCGGAGCAGTCGAACGTCTTCGGACCGGAATCGCCGAGCACGTATTCGCAGCCGATCTTGGAATTCGCCGCCTTGATGAACTTGTCGATCTTGGAGTCCTTTTTCGGCGTCGGCGTGGCTTTTTTCGTCGGCTTCGGGGTGGTCTTGGAACCCGGCTTCTGCGTCTTCGAACCGGATTTCTGCGTTGCCTTCGGCGTCGCCTTTGCGGATTTCTCCGCCTTCTCCTCCGCCTTGACCTTCTCCTCCATCGCCTTGGTCATCTTTGCGTCGTCGCTGAACAGCTTTTCGAGCGTTTTCTCGCCCGCCTTGCCGTCCTGCGTCAGCCCGTTGCGCTTCTGGAACGCCTTGACCGCTTCGATCGTTTTCTCGCCGTAGATGCGGTCGACGTCGCCGCTCGACAGATATCCGAGCTCGACGAGCTGCTCCTGCAGCATCTTGACGTCGCGTCCTTCCGCGCCTTCGAGCATCGTATAGTGCTTGGCTTCCTTGCTGTACAGCAGTGTCTGCGTCTGTTCGCCGGCGATGCCGTCCTGCTTCAGATCATGCTGCCGCTGGAACAGCGAAACCGCGTATTCCGTCGAATTGCCGAAATAATCGGTCGGCTCTTCGATCTCCAGATACCCGAGCTCCATCAGGCGGTTCTGCAGCTGCGTCACCGCTTCGCCCTTGTCGTGCTTTTTCAGCGTCTGATAGGCGGATCCCGAGGCTGCCGGTTCCGCCGGATCCGCCGTGTTCTGCGGCTCCTCCGGCTCGTTCAGTTCGGGAAGATTCTCCTGCGTTTCGTTTTCGCCGGTCTGCGCATCGACCGCTGCCGCCTGCCGTTCCGGATTCTGCGGCGCGCGCAGCAGCATGGGGATCGGCGCGACTGCCTCGGCGGCGTCGGGCGTCTGTTTCGCTCCCGCGCAGGACGCGATCCCGATGATCAGCGCAATGACGATCAAAAGCGCTGCGACGGCAAACATCACCGCCGTCAGCACCGTGCGTTTCCGCGCGCCGCTCAGGTCGTTCCACTTCTGAAGAATATTCGCGATGATCGGTTTTTTCTTTTCCATACTGACAGTGTATCGCGAATCGCCCCGATCCGCAAGCTTTCCCCTTCGATGTTCAACAAAATTTCATATCTATTTTGCATTTATGTTGCATCCTGCGGTTCCGTGTCGTCGGGCTGCTCCGCATTCTCCGCCGCCTGCGCTTCCAGCCGTTCATACCAATAGGTGACGATCTCCTCGACGGCGACCGCGCCGGAGCTGCCGGACAGTCCGTTCGGGATGAACACGACGATCGCGATCTCCGGATCCTCGCGCGGGGTGATCGCCGCGAACCAGCAGGTATTCTCGATATCGATGTTCTTCGCCGATCCCGCCGTCTGCGCCGTTCCGGTCTTGCCGCTGATGCGCTCAAGATATCCCTTCTGCGAAAACGCCATCGAGAAAACGGAAGATGCCGTGCCGCCGTCCTCCGGCGAAACGACGCCCTTCATGCCCTCCAGGATCGCTTCCCAGAAGACGTCCGGCGCGTTGATCGAGTCGATCGCCTCCGGCTTGTTCTGATAATAGACCGTGCCGTCGCTTCGGTCGATCTCCTTGAGAATCGTCGCGCGGTAGACGGTCCCGCGGTTTGCGATCGTCGAAACGTACCGGATGATCGAGATCGGCGTCACCAGCATAACGCCCTGTCCGATGCCGGTCTGAATCGTGTACGTCGGCTTCCAGCGCAGCTCCTCCAGCCAGGTGGAGATCGAAACGATCCAGTTCGTGAACGAGTACGAAACGCCGACCGGAATGTTCATCTCCTCCTTGAGGATCTGTCGGATCTCCGCGCCGCGCTCGCGCTGTTCGCCGTCCATGAGCCGTAAGAGCCGGTCGGCGCATCTCTGCAGCTGCCGGTCGGACAGATGCAGTTCCTTCTGCTCGTTGATCGTGCGCAAAAGACCGTAGATGCGGTTGTAGATCAGCCGCGGCAGCGACGAGGTCTGCTGCGACAGCGGCTTTTCGCAGTCGTACCGCGCCTTTTGTCCGCCGATCTGCACGGAGAGCTCGCCCGGCAGTTCCACGCCGGTCGTATCCTGCATGCCGAGCTTGCCCGCCCAGTAGTTCAGACGATCGATGCCGACGCGGTCGGCGACCGTATAGAAGAAATAGTTGCACGAAACGGTCAGCGCGCGCGAAAGCGTCAGGTTCGCATGGCGGTTCGGATTCGACGTCCAGCAGCTCGGCGCGTTCTGTTCGACCTTCGTCGTGGGATCGTCGACAAAATAGTAGTACGGCGAGTGGTCGGAGATCATCTCGGTCGTGGTGAGCTTGCCCTCCATCAGCCCGGCAAAGCCCGTCGCCATCTTGAACACCGAGCCGGACGCCGTGCGGATGCCGATCGCTCGGTTCAGCGTCGGCATGTTGCTGTTCTTTCCGAACAGCAGCTCGTATTCGTTCGAATCGATGCCGTCCGTGAACATGTTCGGGTCGTAATCCGGATAGGACGCCAGCGCCAGGATCTCGCCGGTCTTGACGTTCATGACGATGACTGCGCCGGTCTCCGCCCGCTTGATGTTCTCGAGCTTGCCGCCGGACAGCCTCGCGTATTTCGAATAGTCCGATTCGATGCGCTGCTCCTGCTTCTTCCGCGTTTCCGCAAGGTTGTCCAGAAGCGCCTGCTCGCAGACCTTCTGCAGCTCGATGTCGATGGTCAGCTGCACGTTCATGCCGTCGGTCGGCTGCGTCGAATCGAGGACCTCCACGATCGCGCCGCGCTTGTTCTTCAAGATGCGCGTCTCGCCGAGCCGTCCGTACAGATGCGGCGTCAGGTATGCCTCCATCGTCTTTTCCGTGCCGGCGACGCCGACGAGGTCGTTGTAGGAATAGCCGAGCTCGAGCATGTTGTCCGTTTCCTTCTGCTTCGGATCGAACGGCGCGTAGTCGTCATAGCGGTAGCCGATCGAGGTCATGTCCTTCGTGACCTGCTTCGAAAGGTAGCCGACGAGGTGCGACGCGGTGTGCCCGTACGGATACACGCGATAGCTGCTCTTTTCGGTGAGGATGCCGGTGAGCCGGTCGCTCGCCATGTCCAGCTCGGTCACGACCGCCAGCGAAACGTCGGTCGCGATGCGCACGCCCTCGAATGCGCGGTAGCTGTTCATGACCGCCTCCTGCCGGATCGACATGATCTTTTTGGCTTCGTCAAACGGCATGTCGTCCGGAATGCACCAGGAGTTGCGCAGGATGCGGTACGCCTCCTCTGCGGAAAGATCGGGGTTCGAAAAGTTGCAGGCGTCGACGAAGTTCCGCTTGCGCGAGGCGGCGACGCTTTCGCTCGTCGTGCGGAAATTGTATTCAAACGTGCCGTCGGACAGCATGTCGATATAGAACGTGTCGATCGTGCTCCCGCCGCCCTCCTCGATGATGCGGATCGCCTCCATGAGCGAATGCGTGTAGCGCGCGCTGTCGACGGGCGTGCGGTTGTTCGGATCGCGGTAGAAGAGCACGTTGTAGGTGGTTTCGTCGTAGGCGAGCACGACGCCGTTGCGGTCGGTAATCGTGCCGCGGCTGCCGGACTGGTAGGTCGTGACCTCGGTCGTCTGCTGCACCGCCGCCGTGTACGCCTCGGTCTCGCGGATCGCAAGCTTGTCCAAAAAGATCAGAAGCACGCCGAGCATCACGACAAAGATCCCGATGAGCATCCAGATGCGCGTATTCAGTTTTCCCTTTTCACCGCGTTTCATTTGAAGAACGAATTGCCTTTCTCCCGGCTGCGGAAAAGCGCGCAGAGCGGGAACACCGCAAGCGATTCCAGAACAAGCGAGGGCAGCGTCGTTTTGAGCAGCCGCATGGCGTCAAACCGCGCGCCGATCGCCAGTGAGAAGATAAAGATCAGCGCCTCCGCCGCAAGCGAAGCGACAGCGGCGAACAGGATCACAAGCGCGCGCCCCTTCTCCGCCTTGCGCACGAAGCCGTACATGATCGCGACCGCGACGAGGTACGCCGCCGCGGACAGCCCGAGATACGGATTGCAGAACAGATCGGTAAGCAGCCCGCCGAAGAATGCGATCAACAAGCCGTCCTGCACCTTCGTGACCGCCGTCGCCGCAAGCGCAAGGCTCAGCGTGAACAGCGGACGAATGCCGTTCTGCGACAGGAACGGCAGAATGAACGCGTCCAGGAATACCGCAAGGAGCGCGGCGGGAATGAGCCACAGCCGCCGCTTCATCCGATCGCCTCATCCACGCCGACCACGATCAGCGCGTCTTCGAGATGCAGAAAATCGATGTCCATCGAAACGATCGCGTCGTGCGTGCCCTTGCCCCCGTCGTTGACGGCGATGACCGTTCCCACATACAGCCCTTTCGGGAAGAATCCGCCGATGCCGCTCGTGCGGATCACGTCGCCCACGCGCACGTCCGCCTTGCCCGGCAGATAATATAAAAGCGTGCCGAGGATCTCTCCGCCCTCCTCATACAGCCCGCCGAGCATGCCCTCGTCGCGCGTGCGCTGCACCATGACGCTGATGCGCATCTTTTCGTCGCACATCGTCTTCACGCGGCACCAGTTCGGTCCGACCTCGGAAACGCGTCCGACGACGCCGTCCGCCGTGATGACCGCCATCTTTTCGGTGACGCCGCTGCGCGAGCCCGCGTTCAGCGTGATCGTGTCGATGTACGGATTGCTGTCGCGCCCGATGACCGACGCGGTCACAAAACGCATGTTCGGATTCGCCTGCGCGAAGTTCAGAAGCTCGGAAAGCCGCGCGTTTTCCTTTTCGGTCTCGTCCAGCAGCGCAAGCTTCATCTGCTGCTCCAGCACGGTCTCACGCAGCCGTTCGTTTTCCTCCTGCAGCGCGGAGGGCGCAAAGACGCGGACGAAGAAGCCGCCGACCTCCTGCTGCACGGTATGCAGAAATCCCGAGACCGGCGCCGCGGCATTGCGAAACAGACCGTCGCCCGCAGCGTCGTTTCTGCCGTTCGCAGTAAACGCCGCAAGCACGATCAGAAGCACGATCGCGATCAGCGCGATCCACATCGGTCTGTTCTTCCAAAGCTTCCGCATATCCGCCTCCGATATACCTTTACAACATACAGTATACCACAACATTTCCGTGCGGAAGGTGAACATTCGGTTAACTATTGCCGCAGCAGCAGAAACCCCGCGGCAAGCAGGGCGGCGACGCCGATCATCAGGAACACCCACCACGGCACGCAGTAAAAGATCAGCGCCGCGATCCCCGCGCCGAACGCGACGAACAGCATCCGCCTTGCCCTTGCGCTCCGTTCACACCGTCTTCGCATACGTTTCCCCTCCTCTTTTTTCTGTATCATACGCCAAGCGGGCGAAAAGCGTGACGGAACGCCGCCGGCAAAAACGGAATACGATACCGTATCAGTATCAAAGGAGATCGGGTATGCAATCCGAATTGATGAAGCTTTCGAACGTTTCGCTCGCCTATCATACGGTCGCGGGCGAAACGGCTGCCATACAGAATCTTGACCTGACCGTATACGACGGCGAATTCCTGGCGATCGTCGGTCCGTCCGGCTGCGGCAAAACGACGGTGCTTTCGCTGATCATGGGGCTGCTGCCGCCCACGGAGGGCAGCGTTCGGTTTTCCAGGGAGGACCTGCGCCTTGGCTACATGCTGCAGCGGGACCATCTTCTGGACCACCGCACCGTGGAAAAGAACGTGCTTTTAGGGCTTGAGGTGCAGCACCGGCTCACCGAGGAAAGCAAGGCGCGCGCGTTCGCGCTTCTGGACACCTACGGGCTCGGCGAGTTCCGCGCCTATAAGCCGCAGCAGCTTTCCGGCGGCATGCGGCAGAAGGTCGCGCTGATCCGCACGCTTGCGCTCGAACCGGATCTGCTGCTCCTCGACGAACCGTTTTCCGCGCTCGATTATCAGACGCGGCTGAATCTTTCCGACGAAGTCTACCGCATCATCCGCAGCGAGCGAAAGAGCGCGATCCTCGTCACGCACGACATCTCCGAGGCGGTCTCGATGGCGGATCGCGTCGCGGTCTTTTCCGCGCGTCCCGCCCGGCTCAAAGAGGTGATCGGGATCGGATTCCCGAAGCGCATGCCGCCGCTCGAGCGCCGCAGTCAGCCCGCGTTTCACGATTATTTCGACCGGATCTGGAAGGAGCTGCAGCCATGAAGCACGCCGTTTCCGAGGCGCATGCCGCCTATCTCCGCCGCATCCGGCGCGACGCGCGCACCGTCGTCCTTTCGCGGATCGCCGTGCTTTCGGGCGTTCTGCTTCTGTGGGAAGTCGGGGCGGATCTCCGGTGGTTCGATCCGTTCATCCTCTCCTCGCCCTCGCGCGTAATCGCCACGATCGCCCGGCTCTATGCGGATGGCTCCCTGTGGCTGCACGTCGGCACGACGCTTTTAGAGACCGTGCTCGGCTTTCTTCTGGGCACGCTCCTCGGCGCGCTCATTGCGGTGCTTCTTTGGTGGATGCCGAAGCTCAACCGCGTGCTCGACCCGTATCTGGTCGTGCTGAACGCGCTGCCGAAGATCGCGCTGGGTCCGGTGCTCATCGTGTGGATCGGCGCGGGCATGGCGTCGATCGTCGTGATGGGCGTGCTCGTTTCGCTCGTCGTGACGACCGTGACCGTGCTGAACGGCTTCCTTGCCGCGACCGACGAAAAACAGCTTCTGATGCGCACGCTCGGCGCAACGAAGCTGCAGATCTTCACGAAGGTCGTGCTGCCCGCGGGCGTTCCGGACCTGATCTCCGCGCTGAAGATCTCGGTCGGCATGAGCTGGGTCGGCGTGATCGTGGGCGAATACCTCGTCTCCAAAGCGGGGCTCGGGTATCTCATCGTGTACGGCGGGCAGGTCTTTAAGCTCGACCTCGTCATGGCGTCGGTCACGGTGCTGTGCATCCTCGCCGCGCTGATGTACTATGCCGTCGCCTTCCTCGAAAAGAAGGTCCGGACATAAAAAAAGAACCGCGCGGGGCGGTTCGTTAAGGTTCCCTGTCCTCGGGCGGATGCTTTTCGTTCCGCCGCTTTTTCCAGAAATACGCGGCGACGCCCGTGACGATCGCGGCAAGCACGGTGATCGCGGCGATCCGAAGGAGCGGCGCGGGATCCGCTTTCATCGGGCTCGGCGGTTCCGAAGGCGCGGCGGGCGTTTGCGTCGGTCTTGCCGTAGCCTGTGGCAGTTCGGTGCTCTTTGGCGTTGCGCCCGGTTCCGGCGTTGCGCCCGGTTCCGGCGTCGGAGGCGCGACGTAGCCGCAGAACAGGGTTTCGTCGATGTTGTCGAAGACGTCCTCTCCGGCCGGCACGACGCCCTCCGCCATGCCGAAGCGGTTGAACGCATACGATCCGTCGTCCCGGGTCACGCGGAAGTGGTACCGCTGCTGCGTTCTGTGCTTCAGAAACGCGTCGCACGCGACCTCGTACGCGTCGCGTCCGTCGAATGCGGCAAGCGGCGTATGCGCGTCGATCAGCACGGCATTCTGCCGATAGAGATGCAGATACAGCTTCTGCACCTGCCAGGTCCCGTATTCCTCTGCGGACTCCGGATCAAAGGTCGGATCCGCCGCGAGCGCAAACGCCTCGCGCGCCGCCTTTGCCGTGCTCTTGTGCTGCCAGTGCCCGTATTCGCCGTTCAGATCCTGCGCGAACACGACGAGCGGACGAAGCTGCCGGTAAACCCGAACGGTACGAAGCAGCAGCTCATCATACGGAAACAGCTTTCTCTGCGACTTCGTCGCGCCGCGGTAGACGTCGCGCATGCCGAGAAACACGGGCCGCACGCGCAGCCCCATCGCCCAGGCGCCGTTTTCCGCCTCGCTCTTGCGGTCGCGGTTCTGGTTCGTGACGTATACGATCGTGCCGACGTACCCGCGTTCCGCGCCGTAGGTCGGAACGATGCTGCCGAGGTACAGCACGTCGTCGTCCGGATGCGTGGCGATCAGAAGATAATCGACATGCGCCGGGATCTCCTGCCAGTCATGGAACGGCTCGGGAAGCTCGCCCGCGCCGTACACGGCGGCGGCCTGCATGCGAAGATCGAAAGCGCCGTTTCGGATCACCGCGCGGCGCGCGTCGGGCAAAAGCGGCGAAACGGTCTCCGGATACGGCGGAAGCGTCTCCTCCGAAAGCAGCGTTCCGTCCGCGCCGTACTGCAGCAGCGCGACGTCCCGCGGCTCGTTTCTCCACTGCAGGCAAAGCCTTGCGTCCGGAAGCGGTTCGTCCCAGGAAAAGGAGAACGACGCGCCCGCCTTCAGGGTCACGACCGTCTTTCCGAAAAAGCGCGGATCGATCCCCGTCTCCTTTTTCGAGCCGAAATCGAACGAACAGCGATCCGTCAGATCCTCGGCAGCCGTGTCCGCCGCTGCCGGGGGGATCGCTGCGATCAGCAGCACGATGCAGATGAGAACGGTCGAAAGTCGCTTCATGTCCAACGGTTCCTCTTCGAAAAAAACGCCCCGCTCGATATGCGAGGCGTCGATCCTTTGTTATTTGCGTCTGGCGTACGGCGTATCGGGCAGCGGCAGCGTCGTGCGGAAGACGCCGTCGCGGTTAAAGTACGCGTTCTGCACGGCGGGCGCGGTCGGGATCGTGCAGATCTCGCCGATGCCCTTTGCGCCGCAGGCAAGCCCGTCCTTGGTCGCCTTTTCCACGAGGATCGCCTGTACCTCCGGCGTTTTGTCCGCGCGAAACAGCCCTAAAGTGCCGTACTTTGCGGTGGGTTTGCCGTCCTTTAAGGGGAAGTCCTCGGTCAGCGCGTACCCGAGTCCCATCACGACGCCGCCTTCGATCTGTCCCTCGGCGGCGCGCGGATTGACTGCCACGCCGAGATCGTGGATCG
The DNA here is from genome assembly GCA_902789675.1 of uncultured Eubacteriales bacterium. GTDB lineage: Bacteria > Bacillota > Clostridia > Christensenellales > CAG-138 > UBA3792. The sequence continues at coordinate 1,298 of CADAPG010000010.1, read as the reverse complement.
CCGTCACGCGCTTTACGGTCCCGTCGTCGTTCAGCTCGACCACGTGCGTCGCGTAGCCGTACGCGATGTGCGAGACCGGATTCGGCTTGTCGCTGCCGAGCTTATCGGTCACGCCGGTGTATTCGCCGAGGAAGGATCTCCCGTTCAGCGCATCCCACGAGCCCTCTTTTTCGAGCGCTTCCTTGATCTGCCTTGCGGCGCGGACGACCGCCTCGCCGGTGAACAGCGTCTGCCGCGACGCCGTCGTGTTGCCCGCGTCCGGGGCAAGCGCGGTGTCGGGCGTGCAGTAATGCACGCGCTCGTGCGGAATCTTAAGGATCTCCGCCGCCATCTGCGTCTGCACGGTGCCCATGCCCTGCCCGATGCAAGCCGCGGACGAATGGAGGTACACTTCCCCGTCCTTCACCTCGATGCGGCAACGTCCGGTGTCCGGTATGCCGACGCCGAGGCCCGCGTTTTTCATGGCGCAGGCGATGCCCGCCTTGGGATCGCGTTCGAGGATCGGACGCGCGGCGTCGAGCGTTTCAACGAGCGCGGTCGTTTCGTCGGCGATCTGCCCGTTCGGCAGCACCTGTCCGGGACGGATCGCGTTGCGGTAGCGGATCTCGAACGCCGAGATGCCGACCATAGCCGCAAGCTCGTTCAGGTTGCATTCGGTGGCAAAGCAGCTCTGCGTGACGCCGAAGCCGCGGAACGCGCCCGCCGGCGGATTGTTCGTATAGATCGCCTTGCCGTCGATGTCGATGTTCTGATAGTTATAGGGTCCCGCGGCGTGCGTACACGCGCGCTGCAGCACCGGTCCGCCGAGCGAGGCGTATGCGCCGGTGTCACTTACCAGCGTCGCCTTCATGGCGGTGAGGTACCCGTTCTCGTCGCAGGCGGTGGTGAACTCCATCTCCATTGCGTGGCGCTTCGGGTGGATCAATAGGCTCTCGGCGCGCGAGAACGCGACCTTGACGGGGCGGTTCGTGTGCCATGCCAGAAGCGCCGCATGGTGCTGTACGCTCATATCCTCCTTGCCGCCGAAGCCGCCGCCGACCATCATCGCGGTCACGCGGACCTTGTCCTGCGGCAAGCCCAGCATCTGCGCGCATTCCTTGCGCGTCTGATAGATGCCCTGATCGCCCGAGAAGATGCGCACGCCGTCGCCCTCGCGGTACGCCACAGCACATTCGGGCTCCAGAAACGCGTGGTCCGTGGGCGGCGTGGAATAGCGATGCGTCACGACGTATTTGCTGTTTTTGATGACCTCCCCGGCGTTGCCGCGGACCAAATGCTCGTGCGAAAGCACGTTCGTG
>CADAPG010000009.1 GCA_902789675.1 uncultured Eubacteriales bacterium | reverse complement strand
ATTCTTCCCGAGGGCGGGATCACCTACAACGATCTCTACAGCGCTTACGAGCTTTCCTTCGACTCGCTGAACCGTATTCTCGGGCACAGCGTATGCGGGAATGCGCTGCTCGCGGGACTGAATGCCATGCAGCGCTCGGGCAATATCGCCGATGTTGAGAAGGCGAGAGACAATTATCTGGTCTCGCTTCTGTCGGAGCACAAATACGAAAGCGAAACGATCTATCCGATCGTCGGCTACTATCTTGCAAAGGAACGCGAGGGCAAGGCGGTGCGTCTGATCGTTACGGGAAAACGCAACGGCATCGGCGACGGCGTGATCCGCGAAAGGTTGGTGAAGCTGTATGGCGAACGGTAAGTGTGCGGTCATCGGCGACCGCGATTCCATCCTGCTGTTTAAGGCGGTCGGGATCGAGGATTACGGCGTGACGGACGGCGAACAGGCGAACAGAACGCTGCACCGTCTTGCACGGCTCGGCTATGCGGTGGTCTATGTGACGGAAACGTATTATCCTGCGTGCGAAGAGACGATCCGAGAGTTTCAGAGCGAAGCCTATCCTGCGATCATTCCGATTCCGGATGTGTCCGGAACGCAGGGCATCGGCATGCGCGCGATCAAGGAGAACGTCGAAAAGGCGGTCGGTTTGGATATTTTGAGCAATTCATAACAGGAGAAAGAGTATGCAAGGAACTATCGTAAAGGTTTCGGGGCCCTTGATCGTGGCGAGCGGGATGGCAGACGTGCAGATGTTCGACGTCGTCCGTGTATCGGACAAGCATCTGATCGGCGAGGTCATCGAATTGCGCGAAGATAAAGCGTCCATTCAGGTTTACGAGGAAACCGGCGGCATCGGCCCCGGCGAACCGGTCTTTTCGACCGGCGCGCCGCTCTCGGTCGAGCTTGCACCGGGTCTCATCGAATCCATCTATGACGGCATTCAGCGTCCGCTGAACAAGATCCGCGAGCTGGCGGGCGACCGCATCACGCGCGGTATCACCGTCGATTCGCTGGATCATGAAAAGCTTTGGAATTTCGTTCCGACCGCAAAGGTCGGCGACGAGCTTGTCGGCGGAGACGTGCTAGGTACCGTGCAGGAGACCGAGGCGGTTCTGCATAAGATCATGGTCCCGCCGAACGTTTCCGGCAAGCTGACCTGGATCTTCGAGGGCGAAGCGAATATCGTCACCCCGATCGCGAAGCTCGAGAAGGACGGGAAAGAGATCATGCTCCCGATGCTGCAGAAGTGGCCGGTCAGAAAGGGCAGACCGTACGCGGAAAAGCTTGCGCCGAACGAGCCGATGGTCACCGGTCAGCGCGTCATTGACACGCTGTTCCCGGTTGCGAAGGGCGGCGTCGCGGCGGTTCCCGGTCCGTTCGGAAGCGGCAAGACGGTCGTGCAGCATCAGCTCGCGAAATGGGCGGATGCGGACATCATCGTCTACGTCGGCTGCGGTGAGCGCGGCAACGAGATGACGGACGTTCTGATGGAGTTCCCGGAACTGAAGGATCCGAGAACGGGGCTGTCGCTGATGAAGCGCACAGTGCTGATCGCAAACACGTCCGACATGCCGGTCGCAGCGCGTGAAGCATCCATCTATACGGGCATCACGATCGCGGAGTATTTCCGCGACATGGGTTATAAGGTCGCGATCATGGCGGACTCCACGAGCCGTTGGGCGGAGGCGCTCCGCGAAATGTCCGGACGTCTCGAGGAGATGCCCGGTGAGGAAGGCTATCCGGCGTACCTCTCTTCGCGTCTTGCGGAGTTCTATGAGCGCGCGGGCAGCGTAAAGACGCTCGGCAGCGAGGGAAGACAGGGCGCGGTCACGGCGATCGGCGCGGTTTCCCCGCCGGGCGGCGACATTTCCGAGCCGGTCTCGCAGGCAACGCTGCGTATCGTCAAGGTCTATTGGGGACTTTCCTCCAAGCTTGCGTACGCGCGTCACTTCCCGGCGATCGACTGGCTGCAGTCATATTCGCTGTATCAGGACCGTCTGGCTCCGTGGTTCAACAACGAAGTCAATACCGAGTGGTCGAATCTCGTTTCACGTACCATGCATCTTCTGCAGGTCGAGAGCGAACTTGACGAGATCGTCCGTCTCGTCGGTATCGACGCGCTGTCCTTCAAGGATCGTCTGACGCTCGAAGCGGCGCGCAGCATCCGTGAAGACTATCTGCATCAGAACGCGTTCCACGAGGTCGACACCTATACGTCGCCGAAGAAGCAGTTCATGATGCTGAAGGCGATCATGACCAACTATGAAAAGAATCTCGAAGCGCTCGACAAGGACGCCTCGTTCCGCGCACTGATGCAGCTGCCGGTCCGTGAACGCATCGGCAGACTGAAATACGTACCCGAAGCGGAGGCGGAGAACGAGTACAACGCGATCATGAAGGATATGACCGAACAGATCACGGCACTGACGGAAGGAGGACAGTTCTGATGCGTAAAGAATATCGAACCATTTCCGAGGTCGTCGGCCCGCTGATGCTGGTCAAGGACGTGGAAGGCGTCAAGTACGACGAGCTGGTCGAGATCGAACAGGCGGACGGCAACATCCGACGCGGTCGTGTTCTGGAGATCAACGGCGACAAGGCCATGGTGCAGCTCTTCGAGGGCTCGCAGGGGCTCCGTATTTCGAACAGCAAAGCACGTTTCCTCGGTCATTCCATCGAGCTCGACGTCGCGCCCGACATGCTCGGCCGCGTTTTCGACGGCATGGGCAAGCCGAAAGACGGTGGGCCAGCGCTGATTGCGGAAAAGCATCTGGACATCAACGGCACGGCAATGAACCCCGCCGCGCGCGACTATCCGTCCGAGTTCATTCAGACGGGCATATCCGCGATCGACGGATTGAACACGCTCGTCCGCGGACAGAAGCTTCCCGTGTTCTCCGGCAGCGGCCTTCCGCACGCAAACCTTGCGGCGCAGATCGCGCGTCAGGCAAAGGTCCTCGGCAGCGACGAAAAGTTCGCGGTCGTCTTTGCCGCAGTCGGCATCACGTTCGAAGAAGCGGACTTCTTCATCAACGACTTCCGCGAGACCGGCGCGATCGAGAGAACGGTCACGTTCATCAACCTGGCGAACGACCCGGCGATCGAGCGTATTTCCACGCCGCGTATGGCGATAACCGCCGCGGAGTATCTTGCATATGATCTCGGGATGCAGGTGCTCGTTATCATCACCGATATCACGAACTACGCGGAAGCACTCCGTGAGGTTTCCGCCGCGCGTAAAGAGGTCCCCGGACGCCGCGGCTATCCCGGCTACATGTACACCGACCTTGCGACAATGTACGAGCGCGCGGGCCGTATCCGCGGCAACAAGGGCTCGATCACGATGATCCCGATCCTGTCGATGCCGGAGGACGACGTTACGCACCCGATCCCGGATCTGACCGGATACATCACCGAGGGACAGATCATCCTTTCCCGCGAGCTGTATCGTAAAGGTCTGACGCCGCCGATCAACGTTCTGCCGTCGCTTTCCCGTCTGAAAGACAAGGGCATCGGCAAGGGCAAAACACGCGAGGACCATGCGGACACGATGAACCAGCTGTTCTCCGCGTATTCGCGCGGCAAGGACGCAAAGGAACTGGCGGTCATCCTCGGCGACGCGGCGCTGTCCGACACGGATAAGCTCTATGCGAAATTTGCCGATGAATTCGAGACGCGCTACGTTTCGCAGGGCTACTACACGAACCGTTCGATTGAAGAGACGCTGAACCTCGGCTGGGAACTTTTGAGAATCCTGCCGAAGTCCGAGCTCAAGCGTATCAAGGACGTCTATATCGAAAAATACTACGAGGAGGCGTAAGCCGTGGCGCTGCAGTATAAGCCCACGCGAATGGAGCTTTCGAACCTGAAAAAACGCAGGACCGTCGCCATTCGCGGACACAAAATGATGAAGGATAAACGCGATGAGCTTGTGCGTCGCTTCATCATCCTTGCGCGCAAAAACAAGGCGCTGCGTCTGGAAACGGAGAAAAAGCTCGGCGAAGCGATGCAGAACTTCGTGCTTGCCCGCGCCATGATGAGCGGAAACGAGATTGAGGAAGCGCTGATGTACCCGGCGCGTGCGATCAAGATCGACATGGGCAAGCAGAACATTCTGTCCATTCCCGTGCCGAAGCTTTCGCTCGATACGCAGGACGGCTTCGTCTATCCGTACGGCTTTGCAACGACCGGCGCAGATTTGGACGGCGCGGTGCAGGCGCTTGCGGAGATCCTTCCGCTGATGCTGGAGCTTGCCGAGGTCGAAAAGGCGACGAGCAGGCTGGCGGACGAGATCGAAAAGACGCGCCGCCGCGTCAACGCGCTCGAATACGTTATGATCCCGCAGTTCGACGCCGCGATCCACGACATCCAGATGAAGCTCGAGGAGAACGAGCGCGGGAACACCTCGCGATTGATGAAAACCAAGGAGATGCTTGCAAAGGAAGCATAATGGACATCCGTACGCTTCTCAAAAACGCGGGCTTTGCGGAAGGCTTTCTTCTTCCCGTCGCTCCCTATACGAATTGGACACGCCATCGAAACGATGGCGTGTTTCATCCGAACACGGCGCCGCTTTCGGATGACCCGCGTGAGACTTATCCGTGGGCGAACGCGGTTCTGATCTGCGTATATCCGTATACGCCGTACGACGACGAAACGCTCGTCGCATCCTATTATCCCGCAAGCAACCGTGCGTACCATGCCATGAAGCGGCTGCTCGGCATGCTGCGGGAGCAGGGGATCCGCGCCGAGCGCGCGGAAACGCCGTACAGAGAACAGCTTGCCGCATACGGGATCGGTTCCCGTATGGACAATCAACTGCTGTTTCTCGAACCGTACGGGACCTATTTCAATCTGCAGGGCGCAATGCTTGCGCTTCCGGAACCGGTGCGCTATGATGCGTCGCGCGAGCCGAAGGAGGTCTGCGACCATTGCGGGCTGTGCAGGACCGTCTGCTTCGGCGCGATCGAGGGGGATTACGCATTCGACTGGACACGCTGCGTGCATACCTATATGGAAGGCGATTCGATCCCGAAAGACGCGATGCAATGGCTTCCGTCGCTATTGGGCTGTATGCGCTGTCAGGCGATCTGCCCGAAGAACCCGCAAAAGACGGTACCGATTCCGGAGGAGATCAAAAATACGCTCGATCCCGTGGCGGTGCTCAAAGGCAACCGGAGGGAAGCGGAAACGCTGATCGGAAAGAACCTTGCAGCGCCGAAGCGGCTTCTGCGGCAGGCGATCGTGCTTGCGGCGAACCGCGGAAGAACCGATGCGCTCCCGTATCTTCTCCGATTGCGGGAAACGGACGGCGAGCGGTTCGGCGTCGAGCTTGACTATGCAATTTCCCTCTTGCAAAATCAGTAAGATGCGGTTATAATAAGCATTGCACTAAGCGGGGAGTTAGCGGTGCCCTGTACTCGCAATCCGCTACAGCGAGGCCGAATCCCCGTCCTGAGGCCAGTTGTTGTGAGGTCGGTCTCAATACGGAACGTTGATGCGCGGGTCCCGTGCAATCGCACGCCGTGAACCGTGTCAGATCCTGACGGAAGCAGCACTAAGCGGAATGTACGATGTGCCGCGGGGTTACCTGCGCGGAGTCATCGGTTGAGGTTCCACTCGGAGCGAACGGTCGAAGGACGGGTGTGCAAGTTTTATAATTGAAAAACCGGGCACATCGCTCGGTTTTTTCTGTATCAGGGAAAGGGGCATGTATGGAAGATTTGTCGGTATTTGATATCATCGGACCGCGCATGACGGGACCGTCGTCCAGCCATACCGCCGGAGCGGTGCGCATCGCCTATATCGCAAGGCGACTCTTAGGGGCGGAGATCAGCCGCGTGCATTTTACGCTCTACGGCTCCTTTGCCGAAACCGGACGCGGACACGGCACGGATAAAGCCCTGATCGGCGGTATTCTGGGCTTTATGCCGGATGACGAACGAATCCCCCGCGCGTACGAATTTGCCAAGGAACAGGGCGTACAGGTCGATTTTACCTATTCCGACGAGCCTGCGGATCATCCGAACACGGTCAAGATCGAACTGACGGACGTCAACGATCGAACGATGGAGGTCGTGGGACGTTCCGTCGGCGGCGGGAACATCCTGATCACCGAGATCAACGAACAGACGGTCGAGCTTTCGGGCGAGTATCCGACGCTGATCGTCAGCCATCGGGACGAGCCGGGCGTCATTGCGATCGTTTCGCAGGTACTTGCGCAGCTTAAGGTCAATATCGCCTTTATGCGCGTCTTCCGGCACGGACGCGGCAGAGACGCTTATATGTGCATCGAGACCGACACGCCCGTCACCAAGGAAATGCAGAGCATCATCCGTCAGCTTTGTCCGGGCATTACAGAACTGTTTGCGGTATAAGGGGGAACAGCCATGCAGTTGATCGATGCTTTTGAAAACGGCGCGGCGCTTTGCGCATACTGCGCTTCCGAAAATTGTACGATCGCCGAAGCCATGATCCGCCGTGAGGTTTCACGCGGGGAAATGATGCGTGACACGATCATAGCCGAGATGCGGGAAAATCTGAATGTCATGCGTGAATCCGTGCGCATCGGGCTGGAGGAGCACGTGGAGACGGTATCGCATCTGTCCGGCGGCGAAGCGATGCGGCTGTTCCGCTACGCGAAATACGACCCGTTCTCCGGCGGCAACACCTGCCGCGCTGCGGCAAGCGCGATGGCGGTCTGCGAAGTCAATTCCTCGATGGGAAGGATCGTTGCGGCGCCGACGGCAGGCGCAAGCGGCATCCTGCCCGGTGTGCTGATCGAATGCGGGATCGAACGCGGTTGGACCGACGAGCAGCTGATACAGGGCTTATTCACCGCGGGTGCGGTCGGCTTCCTGTTTGCCAAAAACGCAACGATCTCCGGCGCGGACGGCGGCTGTCAGGCAGAGACCGGCGTTGCCAGCGCGATGGCGGCAGCGGCGATCGTCGAGCTTTCCGGCGGTACGCCCGAGCAATCGCTCGACGCCGCGGCGATGACGATCAAAAACATCATGGGGCTTGTCTGTGATCCGGTCGCGGGTCTGGTCGAATGCCCGTGCATCAAGCGAAACGCGCTCGGCGCAGCCAACGCGCTTTTGTGCGCGGATATGACGCTGTGCGGCATCACAAGCCTGATCCCCTTTGACGAGGTCGTTTCCGCCATGCTGCAGGTCGGCAGGGACATTCGTCGTGAATACCGCGAAACCGCAAAGGGCGGGCTTGCCGCGACGCCGACCGGCAAAGCCGTCGCCGAAAAGGTCAGACGTTTTCAGGCATATTCCGGCGAGTATTGAGCAAAAAAGCACGCGAAGCGATCCGCGTGCTCGTTTTTGCGCCGGTTAAATGATTTCGTCCAGAACGTTCGGCGCGTCCTGAAGGGAAACGTACCATTTCCCGTTCACCTTGAATACGACGAATTCTGCCGTTTCGAATCCGTATCCGTCGTTCAGACGAACGGACACTTCTCTGGCTTCGGTAATATAATACTTGCCCGTCTTGAAGTTTCGGTTGTAGTACGCGTTCAGTTTCTCAAGATCGTCCCGGTCAAGCGCGCTGCTTCCGACCACCGTGATATCACGGAACAGCTGATAATACTCGCCGTATTCCTTCCGATACGAATCAATCTCCGCCTGCGCATTTCTCAGCTGACGTTGGAATTCCGACCGCGACATACCTTCATCCTGCAGCACGTACTCCAGAACTTCATCGGGGACGGAACTGTCAAGCATTCCCTGAAGATCTAAGTTCGCGTAGGCGTTGAAGAATTTCTTGAGCACACCTTCGGGCGAATTGGATCCGCCAAGCGTAAAGATAAGAATCAGAACGACTGCGATCACAACGGCAGCGGCGCCGGCAAGGATGCCGATCAACGCCTTTTTGCTGAGTTTTTTGCGCGGCGCGTGCGCAGGTTCCGGATCGGTTACAACGGCCGGAGAAGGCTGTCCGTCGATGCTCGTGCCGCAGTTCGGACAGAACTTGTCCGCATCGCTCATATAGGTTCCGCATTTGCTGCAATACATGATATATCCCCCTTATCGTGTTTTCGTATCCCGCGATCTAAATTGATTTTACTGTATCCGCATGAGCGTGTCAATGACAAATAACGATAAAAAGCGCGGGTTTCCGCGCTTTTTCGATAGAGGAGAGGATCAGAGTCCGAGCTTCTGATGCACAACGGCTTCGATGCGGGCGGCAATCGTTTCGATCGGAAGCAGCTTGCCGTTTTCCGTGCACAGAATCAAATGAACATTCGGAATGCGCTGCGCATATTCCGCATACTTTTTGCGTGCGCGCGCCTGAATGGAATCGATGCTTTCATAAACGTCGCGCGCGTTTCCGATATAGTCCCGGAAGCCTTTTTTATCGACGTTTTCCGCCGCGCTTTCGGTGTCCATATCGAGTACAAGATGCAGATCCGGCACGGGAATCCCGAAATGCTTGTGCTCCAGCTCAAGACAGAAATCGAGGATGTCCGGCTTGTCGAGATCAATGTCGCGAATGCTTTGATAGACCGCGTTGGAAAGCACGTAGCGATTGATCAGCAGCACGTCCGCATCGGAATAATCGAGGCGTTTGAACGCTTCAAACCGATCCAGAGCGAACCACAGCGCCATGCTCTTGCCGTCTACGGTGTTTGCGGCGACGCCGTCCTTTGCGGAGAGGTAGCGTCCGATCATTTCGCCGAAGAACGTATCGTACATGGGGAAGGAGATCTCCCTGACCTTCAGCCCGCGATTCCGCAGCGTTTCGGCAAGACACGCCATCTGCACGCTTTTGCCGGTTCCGTCGATGCCCTCGAATGCAATGATCTTCGTCATGCCTTGCCCTCCCGGATGCGCTGCATGGCGCGGATCGTGTTCTCCCTGGTGGCGAACGCCGTCATACGGAAATAGCCTTCGCCGGCTTTGCCGAAGCCTGCGCCCGGCGTGCCGATGATGTGACAGCGGTCCAGAAGCTCGTCATAGAACGCCCAGCTGTCGCCGCCCGGGACCTTGATCCAGACGTACGGCGCGTTCTGTCCGCCGTAGACCGTATAGCCTGCGGCTTCGAGCGAAGTGCGAATGATGCGCGCGTTTTCCATGTAGTAATCGACGGTGTCCATGATCTCGCCGTAGCCTTCGTTATAGGCGGCGGCGGCGCCGACCTGCGTGATGTACGCGACGCCGTTGAACTTGGTCGAGATGCGACGCGCCCAAAGATCGCGCAGATGAACGATGTTGCCCGCTTCATCCCGACACACAAGATCCTTCGGCACGACCGTATAGGCGCAGCGCGTGCCGGTGAAGCCCGCCGTCTTGCTCATCGAGCGGAATTCGACCGCACAGGTACGCGCGCCGTCGATCTCGTAGATCGAATGCGGCAGACCGGGGTCGCGGATATACGCTTCGTATGCGGAATCATAAAGAAGCAACACGCCGTTTTTGTTGCAGTAATCGACAAACAGCCGAAGCTGTTCGTGCGTCAGCGTCGCGCCGGTCGGATTGTTCGGATAGCAGAGGTAAATCGCGTCGACGGGATCCTTCGGAAGCTCCGGCACGAATCCGTTCTCCGCGGTCGCGGGAAGATACGTAATGTTCGCATAGCCGCCCTTTCCGGGATCGAACACGCCGCTTCGACCGCCCATGACGTTCGTATCGACATAGACGGGATAGACCGGGTCGAGCACGGCGATCCGGCAGTTGCGGGAGAACAGCTCCTGGAAATTGCCTACGTCGCATTTGGCGCCGTCGGAAACGAAGATCTCATCCTGCGATACGGGAATGCCGCGGGAGAGATAGTCGCGCTTGTGGATCGCTTCACGCAGGAACTCATAACCGAAATCGGGCGCATAGCCGTGAAAAGTTTCGGCATGTCCCATTTCTTCGACTGCGCGATGCATGGCATTGATGACGGCGGGAACGAGCGGCTGCGTGACGTCGCCAATCCCCATGCGAATGAGGTCTGCGTCGGGATGCGCTTCGAGATAAGCGCGGGCGCGCTTCCCGACTTCAAAGAACAGGTAATTGCCTTTCAGATTGGCATAATCTCCGTTTGCGGTAAACATGGATTCCCTCCTGAAAAAAGTTATTTTATTATAGCATATCCGACACGATCGGGCAAGATGATTCTGACACAATGCGGAGATTCCGAACGGATTGTACGGCAATCTGCAAAACGGTCGGGAAACGACGCGGGAAAAAGCGCGTGCTTCCGCCGTAAACCGCCGGACATACACCGGTATTGTTTTAGTACAATACCGGCATGCAGAAGCGAGATTTGAAAACAGCAGAACAAGGCAGAACGCCCGTGATCGGAACAGTCGTTGTGATCGGCGGCTTTCTGTGCGCGCTGCTGTTATCCCGTGTCCGGATTCACGAATTACATACGCCGCTGTCGCTTGGATTGCTGCTCGGAAGTCAGCTCGCGGGATTCGATCCTGCCGCAATCGTCGGAGGAATCATACTCGGCGCGTTTTCCGGAACGCAGCCCTATTGGCAGGGCGTGTCTGCGGTCCTGCTGTATTGGGGGATCACCCGGTTGATCTTGCTTGTTCACAAGAGCTGCAGCCCCAGAACGCGGCTGTTGATCTATCTGGCATGCTGTTTGATCACTCTGCCGATCTCCGCAATTTACGGAACAGAGGAGCTTTTGTACGGCGTGATTTCGATCGCGGTATCTCTGGCTGCGGCGATCTGCTTCCGACGCATATGTCTTTCGATCAAAACGCTGACGCATGCGCGCACGGTGACCGATTCGGAACAGATCTTTTTCGCGCTGGGGATCGGCATGCTGCTGCTTGCCTGCACCGACGCGGCGTTTCTTGACTGGTCGCTTCCGGTGATGCTGATGCTGATTCTGACCGGGGTCGCCGTCTATGCGCGCGGTGTGTTCGGCGCTGCGGCGGGCGTACTCTGGTCGATCATGCTGACCGCCTGTACAGGCGCGGATCCCATCCTGATCGGAAGCGTATCCCTCGGCGCAATCGCCGCGGCAATGGTGCGAGAAAGGGGAAAGCTGTTTATGATCTGCGCCTTCTTCCTTTCAGGTCTGCTGTTTCAAACGTATCGATCGCAGGATGCGCTGGCAATGAGCGCGTCGAACCTGTTGAGCGGAATGCTGCTGTTTCTGATGATGCCGAGAGCATGGCTTGATTCTCTGCGTCGGTATACGGACGTGAAACTGAACGCAGACCGGATGGTCAGCGAAGCGATCAAGCGGACGGAACAACGCGCCTCGCATGAGGTCGAACGGATGGGGAAGCTGCTCGGCGGCTTTTCCGCAATGTTCCATATTGAACCGGAAGAGGACGACAGCACAGCGCGATGGACGATACAAGGCGCGCTTGCAATCTGCCGGAATTGCGAGAATCGCCGCAGATGCTGGAAGGATGCCGATGCAATGCGGGAGACGATCCTTACGATCGCAGGAACGGCAGGGAAGGGAGAACGTGTATTCCCGTCGGATCCGATCGACGAGGGATGCAGGCATTTCGAAGATCTCTGCGGATCCGTGCAGCTGTCCTATCAGCAGGCTTTGAACCGAAATGCCGTCAGCAAACATGTGCAGATGCAGTCCGGCTTTGTGGAACGCCAGTTTTCGGGCGCCGGCGCAGCGCTTTGCACTTATGCAAGACAAATGCGAAACCGGTCGCATCGTGCGGACGTGACCGAAAAGAAAATCCGGGAACGCCTGATTCGGGCGGGACTGACTGTCGAATCGCTGGAGCTCTATGAAACGAACGGAACGGATATGATTACGGCGGTCCTTGTGCGTCCGCTGCGGATGAAGCATTCCGCCGTCCGGCAGGAGATCGAACAGGCATGCGGATACCCGCTCCGATGCATTCGCGTGGCGCAGAGCGAGCGTCGTGTTTCCTTCAGCTTTGAACAGGATGCAGAATTGCATGCAGCTGCGCAGGTTGCCAGGACAACGGTATCGGATACGGTCAGCGGCGATGCGACCGGCGAATGTCGGATCCCGGGCGGACGCGTATGCTTTGCGCTCTCGGACGGTATGGGGACAGGGCGTGACGCCCGCCGGGAAAGCGAAGCGGCGATCCGGCTTCTGTTCCGGCTTTGTCATGCCGGGGTGAAGAAGGAGCTTGTGTATGAAAATGTGAACCGTATGCTTCTGGCGCAGAATGAAGCGGAGATGTATGCCACGCTCGACGCCGTTTCGATCGACCTCAGGACCGGAGAGGCGGAGCTTCTGAAGTACGGCGCGCCGCCGAGCTATCTCGTGCGGGACGGTCAGGTCAGCGTCATCACAGGTGAGGCTTTGCCCTGCGGGATCCTTGCGGACGCCAAACCGAGCGTGATTCGTATGCAGCTCAAGAAAAACGATCGGATCGTTCTGTGCTCCGACGGCGTACACGATATGTTTTCCGAAGATGCGGAACAGGTGATTCGCTCTGTAGAACCGATCGGGCAGAAGGCGGGAGAGCAACTTCTGATGATCGCAAAAGCGAGAGGCGGGACCGATGACATGACGGTCATGGTGATCTCTGTCGCATGAAGATCGCAGTTGAACCGTTCCTGATAGACAATACGCTGATGAACTGCTGTGTATATCTGCTTGCAGCGGCATGGATGGGCGTTCGGATCCGGATCTGCCCGACGGTGTTCATTTCGCTGCTCGGCGCATGCTATGCGTTCGCATCCCTGTTTCTTGTACCGTTGCTCCGCGAGCCGTATTGCAAACTGCCGTGCTTTCTGCTGCTTTCCCTTCCGCTGTTTCGCCGGTCGGGAGGCATATTGAAGCCGATCCCGTTTATCCTGCTTTCCGCGGCGTTGACGGGCGGGGCGGCGATGCTTTTGACCCTGCAGCTCGGCGGAACGGTCTATGCCGACGGAACGATGATCGGGACGGTCCCGCTGCGTGCGGCAATGCTTTCGGCGGTCTGCACACTGTGTCTGCCGCGGCTGATCCGGAAACTGCTTTCGGTTCGAAAAAGACAGGCGCTGCATACAGAGCTTGCGGTAAGTCTCGCAGAGCATCAGTACCGGCTCGATGCGTTGATCGACAGCGGGAATCTGCTGAAGGAACCGATTTCAGGCTTACCTGTCATTTTGATCGACCGCGACGTAGACCGACCGCTGCGGCCGATTCCGTTTGCGAAAGCGTCGATTCAGGACGTTCTGTACGGGGAACGGCCGATCTCGGTCACGCTCCCGCAGTACGGCAACGCAGCGATCGACTGCTTTCTGGCAAAGGCGCCGGAACCGATCGGTTCGGCGCAGGCGATCCTGCCGGAAAGCCTTTTACCGTATGATTGGAGGACCATGAATGATAGCGTGGCTTTATCGTATTTGGGCTCGCCTGCTCGTGTGGCTTCGCATTGGCAGACGCGATACCTTATGGTACGTTCATGCAAACGAAAGCCTCCCGCCGCCGCTTGATCCGGAGGAGGAGGCACGCTGCATCGAGCTTGCGCCGACCGACAAGGAAGCCAAGGACAAGCTGATCGTGCACAATCTCCGCCTGGTCGTATACCTTGCCAAGAAATTTGAGAACACGGGCGTACAGACGGAGGACCTGATCAGCATCGGTACGATCGGATTGATCAAGGCGGTCGAGACGTTCAAATCGGAAAAGAAGATCAAGCTTGCGACCTATGCGTCCCGCTGCATCGAAAACGAGATCCTGATGCATCTGCGGCGCACGACCAAACTGAAGCTTGAAGTCAGCTTCGATGAACCGTTGAATGTCGATTGGGACGGCAATGAACTGCTGCTGTCGGATGTGCTCGGTACGGATCCGGACGTCGTCAGCCGCGATATGGAGGACGAGGTCGAACTCGAACTGCTGAACAAAGCGCTTTCCAAGCTTACGGACCGCGAACGCGAGATCATCGATCTTCGGTTCGGATTGAAAAACGGCGAAGCGCAGACGCAGAAGCAGGTTGCGGACGCGATGGGGATCTCGCAGAGCTACATCAGCCGTCTCGAAAAACGGATCATGAAACGGCTGAAGCGGGAGATCGTTCGGATGCAGTCATGAACCGATATACTTCTCAAGCTGCTTCAATGCGCTTTTCTCAAGCCGGGAGACCTGCGCCTGCGAGATGCCGATTTCCTTGGAAACCTCGACCTGTGTCTTGCACGCAAAATATCGCAGGTTCAGGATCTTCTGATCGCGTTCGCTGAGCCGCGAGATCCCTTCCTTCAGCGCAATGGAATCAACACGTTTTGCTTCGCTGTCCTTCGGATCGCAGATCTGATCGAGCACGCACAGCGTGTCGTCTTCCGTTTTGAACACGGGATCATAGAGGGAAACCGGATCGGAGATGGCGTCGAGCGCAAAGACCACGTCCGGTTCGGCGACGCCGAGCTCCTTTGCGATCTCGCCGACAGTCGGCTCGCGCGACAGCTTTTCCGTCAGGGCAAGCTTTGCCTGCATCGCGCGGTACGCGGTGTCCCGCATCGAGCGCGGCACACGGACGGCGCTGTAGTCCCGTAAATGCCGGCGGATCTCTCCCGCGATCATCGGTACCGCATAGGTTGAAAAACGAACGTCCTGTGAAAGATCGAACCCGTCGACCGATTTGATCAGACCGATGCATCCGACCTGAAACAGATCGTCCGCCAGCTCGCCGCGCCCTGCAAAGCGCTGCACGACAGACAGAACGAGCCGCAGATTAGAATAGATGAACTGCTCACGCGCTTCGGAATCGCCCGCCTTTGCGCGCTCCAGGAGCTTTCGCATTTCATCCGGTTTCAGCCGCGGAAGACGGGACGTGTCGATGCTTGTGATCTCCACCTTTTGCAAGAGAATCACCTCCGAGCAGTAGTCTGTCCGTCTTTCCGAGCGTTCAAACGTTCGGGGAGGATTTGACAGACTTTTCCAATCGTGGTACGATACAGAAAAACGGTTCGGAGGAAGCGTTGTGAAGCGTTTTCAAGGCATTCTGATCATAGTATTGTGTTTGATCCTTCTTGTCGGATGCAAACAATCGGAAACCGTGCAGGCAGAGCAGCCGAAGGCGACGGAAACGACTGCGCCGGAGATCGGTGAAGATGAGATCCTTATAGATCCTGTCGGGTCGCCGGAGAGCGTTCCCGCGGTTCCGGAGCCGACGCCGCCGGAGACGACACAGAAGCCGGAAGCGGTCCAAACACAGGAAGCTTTCGCGGCAGAAACGCCTGCGCCCGTCGAGTTGCCGCAGACCTATGTCGCGTCGGACGGTGTCTATACGATTGCGTGGATGAGCGATCCGCAGCATTATTCCAAGAAGTTCCCGGAAACGTATTATGCCATGACGGGATTTCTGCGCGATCATCGGGAGGAAATGAATCTTGCGTATATCATCAATACGGGCGATCTTGTGCATAACACGGACCTGGATTCGGAATGGGACGTCGCCGACCGCGCGCAGGCGATGATCGACGAGATCCCGAACGGCGTACTTGCCGGCAACCATGATGTGCTCGATCCGATCGGATACAAGACGTTCTGCGCACGCTTCGGAGAGAAACGCTACCAAAACAAACCGTGGTACGGCGGAAGTTATGAAAACAACCGCGGGCACTACGATCTCCTTACGATCGGAGAAACCGATTATCTGTTTGTCTATATGGGCTTTGCACCGTCGCAGAAGGGCATCGACTGGGTTCGCGACGTTTTCAAACAGTATCCGGATCGCGTGGGTGTCCTTTGCCTGCACGACTACTATACAAAAACGCAGACGCTTTCCGAAGACGGAAAGAGATGGCACGATCAGGTGGTCAGGAAAACGCCGAACCTGTTTATGGTGCTTTGCGGACATAAGTACGGCGCATACTGCTTCCCGGAATCGTTTGACGACGACGGAGACGGAAAAGACGATCGCACGGTCTATCAGATGCTGTTTAATTATCAGGCGTCGCTGAGAGACGGCGGGGGAGGGTATTTAAGATTGATGCAGATCAACGAGGCGGAAGGCACGATGCACAATCTGACCTATTCTCCGGTGTTTGAAGATTTCAATCGGTTTGACGATCCGGCAAATCGCGAGGAGTATTATCCCTTCGACGAGAAGAATGAGGAGTTTGTACTTCCGCTGCCCTGGAAGATCAAACACTGAATCGAATACCAAAAAGAATGAGGAGCGGAATATACCGCTCCTTTTTTATGCAATCAAGTAAAACGCGTCGAAGCCGGCTGCGGCGCCGGGTCATGCCGGATTCGGCGAAAGGGGATACGAATCCTAATAATCAGTGCAGCCGATCAAAATAAGCTGCAAAGCAGGGAAGCAAGCTTACGGTAAAAAACATGGGAGCGCAGACGGGACGCCCGCTCGATCCGACGATACAATTTCTTCATTTCCTGGTTATTCATCACAAAGTCTCCTTTCTTGTATCTGATTCAGAGTATAAAGGAGAAATATGTCAAAATTGCCTGAAATTTGTGAAGGAAACGCCAAAAAACAGCGATAAAAGTATGAATAAGACTTGAACAAATTATGAACAAGGTGTAAAGTATAATGGGATATTTTATGAATAGAGATCGTTATAACGATAGATATGAGAGATGTACGCGATATTAAGTGCATTTGGAAAGTCGGGGAAATCTGTGATGGGTAAATGACTTTATTTGCGATAAATAAAGCGGGAGGCAGATCGCCTCCCGTTTGAATGTGATATGTGAGATGTCGGATCAATGACGGATCGGCTTGAACGCCGTTCCGGACACGATTGTTATCTGGATCCGAGCAGGGCAAGGACCGCTTTGCATTCGGATATCGTATGATAGTTCGTCGCATTATATCCGGCACGGTTCGCCTGGCGGATCTGAACGGAATGTGTGCCGTCTGTGTAAACGATGTCGTCGCCCGAGGCGGAGACATAATATGTTTCACCGTTCTCGGTCACCGTCTGATAGGAGGAGGGAAGTGCTTTGCACAAAGCGCCGTTATCGTTCGGACGGATCAGGACCTCGAGGTTGCAGGCGTCCAATCTGTACTGCGCATTCCATTCTTCCTCGCTGAGTTTTACGCTGCCTTTCGGCGAGCTCGGATTGGTGATCAGCGTAATGGCGTCATCCATTGAAACATAGTTTTCGATAAAAAAGCCTTCGGTTTCACGTCCGATAAAATAGTGAAAGCTTCCGGTAAAACACTCATAATAGGTGTAAGCCGCTTTACCATCGGCATTCTGCAGCTTGCTTTCGCACAGCGCATATACGATCCCGTCAACTTTGCGGGAATCCTTGACACGCTTCGACATGCCGGTTTCCTTTTTATTGCGTGTCGCTTTCAGACAGAACGGTTCATTTTTGACCGTATACGTTGTAAAATAGGTCAGGGAACTGTAAGTAGAATGATAGCGCTCGCCCAGGGACCAGACGCCGGACTGCTCCAGCTTTCTTGTGCCGGCACCGGACTTTGAGCAGGCAAACAGCATCATGCTGACAAAAAACAGCGCGGCAACGCGATGCAATACTTGTTTCACAGAATACCTTCTTTCCGAGGATATGATTTATTATGATACCATAATCGTCTGGTATTGTCACGAAAAAAGTCATTCTGCCGTCAAAGAAATGATATACAGAAAAAATTCAAAAAATGCTTGACAGAACGAAGTCCTTTGCCTATAATAGAAAAGGTCCGCCAAAGTAGCTCAGTCGGTAGAGCGACGCACTCGTAATGCGTAGGTCAGGGGTCCGAGTCCCCTCTTTGGCTCCAATGTCGAGGCGTAGCGCAGTTTGGTAGCGCGTTTGGTTCGGGACCAAAAGGCCGCTGGTTCAAATCCAGTCGCCTCGACCACATCGCCGCAAGCGTCATATAGCTTGCGGCGATTTTTTATTTTGTTTTGATATGCTTTCCGGGTATTGCTTTGCGGCATGTTTTGCCATATGATAAGAATCAATCGGAGGTGCATCAATTTGTCGGTACGATTCGCAAAAGAAGAAGAGCTGGAGCGCATCAACGTGCTCCGCAGGCAGGTAAACGACCTGCATGTCGCGGGAAAGCCGGAGATCTTCAAGCCGGGCTTTCCGGACGAGCTGCGGGAGTATGTCCGTTCGATCTGGAACGATCCGGACAAAGTGATCGTCGTTGCCGAGCGGGAGGGGGAAATCTGCGGCTTTGCCGTGCTGCATCGTATCGTCAGACCGGAGACGCCATTTATGTTCGTACGGGATTATCTGGATATCGACGAATTCGGCGTGGATGAAGCGCATCGCAGAGAAGGCGTCGCGACCGAGATGATCGCATTCATCCGCGCATATGCAAAAGAGAACGGCTTTTCCCGGATCGAGCTCAACATGTGGGAATTCAATCGGGAAGCGCTGGCGTTCTATGAAGCGGTCGGGTTTTCGACCTACCGCAGATACATGGAGATGCAGATATAGGAAAAGGCGGGATCCGCAGAGGATTCCGCCTTTTATCTTCGTGGATGGGATTCAGTTGTCATCTGGCTCAATGAGGTAGACGATATCTGCCATTTCGCGACCGCCGTTGCACGGCTTGCTGTAGATCCTGCCGTTCCAATACAGGGAAGCGGATTCGCCGCCGTCGAGGTTGAACGCAAGCTTGCAGCCGAGCGATTCCATCAGACGCGCAAGCTCGACAAGCTCCAATCCCAGCGAGTGCCCTTTCTGACGTCCGTCAACGGTAACAAAGCAATAGTGACCGGGTTCATAATAGCCGATCACGCAGCGCGGATTCTGCGGTCTGACCTGGGAATGCGGAAACTGCGTGAGCGCATGTCCTTCTTTATCGAGCAGAGACGGACCGAATTGCCATGCTTGCCAGATGTCGTCGCGCAGCAAGGCGATCTTGTATTCATCCGCCGTCATGGTTTCCATTGTGCCGTCCAGATACAGGAAGCAGACCTCCCAATCGCTGTAGAGCTTTTTATCGTAAACCTCTCCGTTACGGATCACGAGCCGGTGTTTATGCGCGTTGAACATATCTCCGGAGATCGCAAGCAGCGCATTCACATGCTTTGCAATATGATCCACGTTATCACGCGTTTTGGACTTGAAAGTACCTGCTGCGGCAGTACGGATGCAGTTGATATCGCGCAGATAGATATCCGTGACGTAGTAGGTCACTTCGGACTTGAACGTCGTATCGTCAAAGAAGGTCGAAACCGTAAAATGCAGCTTTTCGCCCTTGTATTCGGTGTCGGTCACAGTTTGCTCTTCACGGGGAACAAATCCGCCTTCCGTCCATCCGATCAATCCGGTCGGTTCCGGGGTAGGTTCAGGCGTCGGCGTGGGAGAGGGCGTCGGCGTGGGCGTCGGCTCGGGCGTCGGGGTGGGAGGCTCCGGCGTATCGGTCGGAACGGGGGTGACCAGTACGAGCTCGTCGACGGCGTCGATCGTCGAAACAGCGGTCGGCGTCGGTTCCGGCTCCGATGCAACGGGCGAATCAACCTGTCCCTGACTGCCGCAGAAGCAGAAAAGAACAGAAAGACTGATCAAAAACAGTAACTGTATCAGGCGTTTCATTTGGATGCGCCGGCCTTTCCGCAAAAGAATCGCGCCTCGGGGTAGGATTCCTTTGCAACGTAAATGATATCTGAGATCTCGCGACCGCCGCCGCTGGGATTGTTCCGGATCTTACCGTTCCAGTAAAAATGTGCGGAAGCGCCGCCGTCGAGATTGAATGCTTGCTTGCAGCCGAGCGATTGCATCAGTTTTGCAAGCTCCGTGAGCGTCAGCCCGCGGGATGCCTTTTGCCTGCCGTCGGCAACGACAAAACAGTAATGTCCCGGTTCGATATACCCGATGCAGCTTCGCGGATTCTTGGGGTTGAGCGAATAGCTGCCGAGTGATTTTCTCGGCGTTCCGTCGCTTTCCAAAAGCCCGGGACCGAACTGCCATGCCTGCCACGGGTCCTTATCGAGGATCTCCTGGAGATTGAGCTTGCCGCGCGCGATGGTTTCCATCTCGCCGTTTCGAAGCAGCAGACAAACGTCTTCTGCGCTGAGCTTATCGCGATAGACGATGCCGTTGCGGATGATCAGCGTGTTGTTGTGGCATCCGCAGTAATCACCGGAGATTGCGGCGAGCGCGTTGGCTTTCTCCGCCATGCGCCTGACCTTCCCGTGACCGCCCTTTGCAAAGTCCTCATAGACGGAAGCGGTCCGGATCTGCGTTACGTCGGAAACATAGACGTCCGCGACGTAGTACACGACGCGGCGGCTGAAGTTTTTGGAATCCTTGCAAGCCGAAAACCGCACAGACAGCGTCGGACTCCGGTATTCGTCGGAGGTAAAAATGCTTCCTTCCGACCAAAAAGGCGCTTTCAACTCGTCGCCATCTTCGCTTGCGGCAAGAACGGGCGTCAGGGTCGGAGCGGGAGAGGGCGTTTCGGGAACGGCGGTACGCAAAACGAAATTGTCTTGCTTCGCGGTCTCAGCAGACGATATGGATCCCGCAGACGCGCCCGTGCGCAACCTTGCCGCCAGAGCATAGCCGAGCAGGCACAGTATGACGGTCATGACCGCGGTCAGCAATATGATCGGAACGCGATATTTCGATTCAGCTGGTTTCATATCCAAAGCGTATGCAGTTCGATCGCTGCGGATACGGCGTCACAGCGCAAAAAATCAGGAAGAATATGGAGCGCTTCCAGAAGGATCTTGATCCCGATCAGGATCAGGATGACGCCTCCGAGGATGGTGGCGGCACGGTGATATTTCAATCCGAAGCGATTGCCGATCCAGACGCCGATCAGGGACAGCACGAACGTTGTTGCACCGATCAGAGAGACCGCAAGGAAAATACTGGTTCCGCCGGTCAGCCATACGATGCTGCCGTCCTGCATGGAAAACGACACGCCGACGGCGAACGCATCGATGCTCGTGGCGATCGCGAGGACGAACAGACGTCCGATCGTGCCGAAATCCGAAGGCTCGTCGTCCTTGTCACGGATCCCGTCGATCAGCATTTTACCGCCTATGATCAGAAGAAGCGCGGCGGCGATCCACGGACCGATCGTGATTGCGGAGGCAAACGTAGAACCGAGCGCAAAGCCGAGCAGAGGCATCAAAGCCTGAAATCCGCCGAAAAACAGCGCGATCAGCGCGGCGCGGCGAACGTTCAGCTTTTTCATGGAAACGCCCTGACACATTGAAACCGCAAAAGCGTCCATGGAAAGTCCTACGCCGATCAAAAGGATATCCGTAAAACTCATAATATGCCTCCATTAACCTTAACAGTATAACAAATAATCATCGGAATCGCAATCATTCCGACAGAATTTATTCTCATTTTACATTTCTGCCGTATCGTTACGGCTTTACACCGAAATGAAAACGCGTTATACTGAATGCAGTGAGGATCGGAATATGAAACGAATACTGGGCAGCATCCGCAGGGCGGACGAAAAATTTCACATGATTGAAGACGGGGATAAGATTTGCGTCGGGGTATCCGGCGGAAAGGACTCCCTGCTTCTCATGCAGGCAATGAAACTGTATCAGCGGTTTTCCTATACGAAATTCGACGTGATCGCGATCATGCTCGATCTCGGATTGAAGTACCAGAATACGGCGCCCATCCGGGAATACGCGGAACGGGTCGGTATTGAGTTCGAGGTGATCCCGACCGAGATCGGCAAAGTCGTTTTTGAATACCGTGCGGAACGGTCCCCGTGCGCACTGTGCGCCAAGCTTCGCCGCGGCGCGCTGAATACGGCGGCAAAGCAGCGCGGCTGCAACAAGGTCGCGCTCGGGCACAATCGTGAGGATGTCCTTGAGACATTCCTGATGTCGATGCTGTATGAGGGGCGCATGAACACCTTCGCGCCGGTCACGTATCTTTCCAGAAAGGATATTACGGTGATCCGACCGATGATCTATGTGCCGGAAAAGTATTGTCTGTCCGTTGCAAAACACCTGGAGCTTCCGGTCCTGCCGCCGAACTGCGATATCGCCGGAAAAACCAAGCGCGAGGAAGCGAAGGAACTGATCAAGTATCTCTGCACGCTTGTGCCGGACGCCGACGTCAAGATGATGCACGCGATCACCAACACGGAAAAATACGGACTGTGGGACCGTATGCGCCTGAAACAGTCAAGCGGCGAAGCCGTTTCTTCCGAGGACGGAGAGGAATAACAGGGTCAGCGGGAAAAGAATTCGGGAAGCAGAGACGGCAGCGCGGACAGAAGCGAAGCGCGTAAATCGTCGCGGTTTTCTTCGGTGATCCGGTAAACGACAGCGCGCGGATGCGAAAGCACCGCATCCAGAAAAGGCGTCTGCTTATCGCGAACGGCGGCGATCACGAACGGCGCTTCGTCAAGCAAACGAAGAACGGCTTCCGTAAACCGCCTTGCTTCGCTTTCCATAAAACCGAGCTCATCCAGAACGATCACCCCGTCGGTGGGAAACTGCATGGATTCCGAAAACCGGTCAAACGTCTCCGGAAAGGCAAGGCTCTTCCCGTCGCCGCACAAACCGATCAGATTGTCCGGAGAAAAATGCTGTTCCGTTCCATAGCGATGGATATAGACCGGGCAAAAGCCGTCGGCATTTACGGCTTCTTTCTTTGTGATAACGCCGTAAACCGGCGCGGGGATCGATTGCAGAAGCGCGCGGATCAGCGTGGATTTGCCGACGCCGTTGCGCCCGTTGATCAGAATGTGCTGCATGGGAAATCCTCCTTTTTCGCAGTATACCGCATGAAATCAAATCGTGCAAGTAAGGATCGGATCCGGAGAGGATGCGTATGAAACAGAAGTTTAATTGGGACAGGGACAGGATCGCTTTCTTTCGCGATGCGGCGGAAAACAGCGGCTTTTACCGCGCGCTGGCGCAAAGAATCGCGCCGTTCCTGCGACCGGAAGACTGCGTAACGGACGCAGGCTGCGGACTCGGGTATCTTTCGGAAGCGTTGCTTCCGTACTGCAAAAGCGTCACAGCGGTCGATATCGACGAGCAGGCGATCGCGGAACTTGCGAAGCGGACGTCGGGAATTCGGAACCTGTATGCACGGACCGGAGATGTGCATGCAATCCAGCTTTGCTGCGACGTGCTTGTCTGCTGCCGCTTGGGCTCGACCGAAGAAGCGATCCGGCTGTTCGAACGCTCCGGCGCGCGTACGCTGATTCTGGTCAAACGAAACGATCCGATGCATCGCATCTCCGATTCAAAAACATCGCACGAGCGAACGGCGTCCGAAACCGTCCGCAATCTGTCCGAAAGAGGGATCCCGTTTTCCTCCGAAACGATATCGCTTCCGTTTGATCAGCCGTTCCGGTCGGAAGCGGACGCAATTCATTTTTTCAGCATGTACGGTTCGGAGACGGACGAACCGGAACGGTTCCCGCTGCATCGGCTGATCCGAACGGAGGATCCCGTTTTTCCGCTTCATCTGCCGATCCGAAACGATCTGACGATATTTGTGATCCATCCATAAAAGCTGCCGTGCAGGCAGCTTGTTTTGTCAGGAATCGCGGATCAGGAAGACCGTTACGGCTTGCGGAACCTCCTCCGGATCCGACATGATCCGAACCGTATAGCGATTGAAATGCTTGGAGTACACGTCGCCGCTTTCGACGACCTTTTTACTTTGTTTTACGATCGTATCGCTGTCATACACGGAACGGTGAAACACCGGCATGACACAATCAAACAGCTTGCGCATCTCGTTTGCGGTTCGCTGGTTTTCCCTGCGCAGAAGCCGCGCCGTTTCCGTTTCATCCTCGGGATCGGAACACAGAAGCGTTTCAAAAGAGAGCTCGCGGATCCCCTTGTCGTCGGACTCCATGCGCACGGTGAACGGAACGCCGTCCGGCGAGATCACCTCATAACTGCCGTCATTGTAGTTTACGGAGAATCCCGCGGCATCCAGCGCATCAAGGACGTTTTTGCCGCGGATCGTTTCGTCCGGCGTCGGAACGGAAGAAGGGGAGGCGTCTGCGTTCGCTTCAACCGCCGTTCTGTTCTTGGAACCGTACAGGATTGCAAGACCGACGAACAGCAGAATCACGAGTCCGATGCAGCCGTACTCGATGATTTTGATCCGTTCGAAGCGGGGAACGCTCCGTTTCTTTTTTCTGCGGTCAGTCGACATCGTGAACGATCGTTTCGGGCTTTTCATCCAGCACGTGCGGATTGCGGAAGTAGGTTTTAAACAGCTTGAAGGAGGATGCCAGATAGAATCCGTCGCAGATCCGTTCGTCGCAGACGATGTTGTAGTCGATGTACTTGCGCTGAACGGGCGTTCCGTCCGCCTTCAGCTCTGTCTTTTTGTATTTGGCGCCGAAGGAGAGAAACACCGGGATGTTTCCGAAATCATACAGATGGTGGAATACCGGCGGAATGCCCAAAGAGCCCATGGAGGTGATGAACATGGAACCGTGGAACGGGCTGACCTCGATCAGTTTTTTGGGGAAAAGACCGAAATAGTCCAGTACTTTCAGAAACCAGATGGCGTTCTTCAACAGCAGACCGGGGATATAATTGAAAATCTTTGCAGTATTGTCGAAGTTGCTGTCGGGGTTCTCGTCGCGGTTCTCGTCGATCAGCTTCTGAAGCTTGCGATAGACGTCGTCGGCGGTATCGGACGGGGATAGATGCACCTTGACGATGGTTTCTTCCGCTTCGAGCGTCATTTCGCGCTTGATGGTTAATGCAACGACGATATCGTCCCCATGGGAAAAGATGCGCTGACCGGAGATAAACCGGTTGGCAGCGGGACGCTGGGAAAGGACACGTACATAGGCGGCAAGGAGCAGATGCATCATGCCGAATCCCTTCAAGCCCTGATTCCGCTTTTTCCGGATATAGTTTTCCGCCTCGGTGATTTCGATCGATTCGTGAAAATAAACGCTTGCGCCGGAGCGGTTCGGCATGATATACGGAGAGACCTTCGACATCGGCTGCAGCGAACGAAGCTTATAGCCGTCCGGACGATCTCCGAAACGACGCTTTCTTTTCGGCTTGTCGTTTGTTTCGACGTCGATGTTCTGCGTCGTCTGTGTTTCCTTCTCTTCCATTTTTTCGTCCTCCGAAAATCCTTTCGTCCATTTTACCAAACACGTATGGGCTTTGCAAGAGAAAAATTCGGTTGCAAAACGGTTCTTCGCTTTGTATAATGGAGGCGATGAGCAAGGTGAAGAACAACAATCCGGAAATACTGGCGCCTGTCGGAACCGAAGGATCGCTGGAAGCTGCCGTGTATGCGGGAGCGGACGCGGTCTATTTCGGCGCGGGCGCATGCAATGCGCGCCGAAACGCGGGACAGTTCACGGGGGAACGGCTGAAAGAAGCCGTTCGTTTCTGCCATGCGCACGGCGTGAGCGTGCATGTAACGGTCAATACGCTGGTTCGCGACGAGGAGCGAACCGCTGTTGCCGACACGCTGACGGAGATCGCCGAAAGCGGAGCGGACGCGATCATCGTACAGGACCTCACGGTCATGCGGCTGGCAAAGCAGATTTGTCCCGAACTGGAGCTGCACGGGTCCACGCAGATGGCAGTGCACAACGCGTCCGGCGTGAGGATGCTGGAGGATCTCGGATTTTCCCGCGCCGTGCTTGCGCGGGAGCTTTCGATCGACGAGATCCGGAAGATCAAAGAGCAGACGCAGATCGAACTGGAGTGCTTCATCCACGGCGCGCTCTGCATGAGCGCATCCGGCATCTGCTATCTGTCCGCGATGCTCGGAGAGCGCAGCGGAAACCGCGGCATGTGCGCGCAGCCCTGCCGATTGCCGTTTGTCTGCAACGGCTCTGAATATGCGCTTTCGCTGAAAGACATGTCGCATATTGCGCATTACGATGCGTACCGGCAGATCGGCGTTGCGTCGCTTAAAATCGAAGGCAGATTGAAATCGCCGGACTATGTCGCGGCGGCGGTCGACGCCGTGCGCCGCGTGCGGGACGGCGAGCCGTATTCCGAACAGGTCCTTCGCGACGTTTTCTCGCGGGGCGGGTTTACCGAGGGATACTATACCGGCAAACGCAATCACACGATGTTCGGCGTTCGCACACAGGAAGACGCGAAGCGTGCGCAGACGGTGCTTTCCGGCATTCGCCAACTGTATCGCGGACCGAGAAACGACGTGCCGATCTCGATGCAGGCGCGGATCGTTTCCGATTCGCAGGCTTCTTTGACGGTCAACGACGGAACGCATACCGTTACCGTAACCGGTGAGATCCCCGAGATTGCACGGCACACGCCGATGCGTCCCGAATCGGTCGAAAAGAGCCTTCGCAAAACCGGCGGAACGCCGTTTGCGGTCGAATCCGTTGCCTGCGAACTGGAAGACGGTCTGATGCTGCCGTCGTCCGCGCTGAACGCGCTTCGCAGAAGCGGACTGGACGCGCTGTATGAAGCGCGCGCCGCCGTTCCGGAACGAACGATCCGCACGGCCGATCTTTCGATTCCGTATACGCGCAGAACCGAGAAATCAAGGCTTTGCGTACGATTCGCTTCATTTGAACAATTCCTTGACGATCCGGCAATTGCGTTTTACAGCCTTCCGATCGACGTTTTGGCAAAGCATCCCGAATGTATCACAGAACGCGCCGTCGGCGAAATCCCGATTCTGATCTATCCGGACGAAGAGGAAAAAACGCGTACGACGCTGCGTTCGCTGAAAGAGCGCGGCATGCGGCTTGCGCTTGCGGAAAACATCGGCGCGATCCGGCTTGCAAAGGAAGCGGGGCTGATCCCGATCGGCGGTTACGGGCTGAACGTCACCAACAGCGACGCGATCGAAGTATATCGCGGGATGGGCGTTGAAGCGCTGTTCGTATCGTTTGAGCTCTCCGCGCCGAAAGCGCGCGATCTTCAAAGCGCGATTCCGCTCGGGATGCTTGCCGCCGGAAGACTTCCGCTGATGCAGCTGCGTTCCTGTCCGGCGCGGTCCGACAAGGGCTGCGGATCCTGCAGCGGACGTCCGGTCGTGACCGATCGCAAAGGCGCGAGTTTTCCGCTCGTGTGCAGGGAACGCCGCTATTCCACACTCCTGAACAGCGTTCCGCTGTATCTCTGTGACAAGCAGCTTCCGCCCCTTGACTTTTATGCGGTATATCTGACGATCGAAACTGCCGAAGAAGCGCGGGCACTGATTCGCGCCGCGGCAAACGGAGATGCGCCGGGATCTCCGCACACAACCGGTCTCGCTTTTCGGAAACTGCTGTAATCAACAAATCTGTCTGCGCCGTTCGACGGATCTCGTCGGACGGCGTTTTCATATCCGTATCCATCCATGCATAGAGTTAAACAGGGAGGGACGAGCGTGGAACAGTGGAAAAAACAATGGACAGAACTGCTTCCGAAACAGGTTTCGGAGGTGTTGGAACGGATCGACGAGGATGCGCCGCTGCTGGAAATCCGGCTGCGCAGAGACGCGCCGCTCGAACTTGTCTTCAATGGTGCGGACCGCATTGTTTACGGCAACAACGGAACGCCGATGATCACCGACGAGGAATTGCAAAGACTGACGGCAAGGCTGATGGAGTTCTCGGCATACGCCTGGGAAAACGAACGCAGGGACGGATTCGTCACCGTCGGCGGATGTCGGATCGGTCTGTCCGGACGCATGGTCAGAGCCGGAGAAAACGTACTCGGGTTTTCTTCCATTTCAGGCGTCTGCATCCGGATTGTCCGGGAGGTCACGGACTGCGCAAAGCCGCTTCTTCCGTATCTCACCGACAGCGGCACGTTTCTTTCCACGCTGCTGATTTCGCCGCCCGGATGCGGCAAGACGACGCTGCTGCGGGATCTGATCCGGATCAACGCAAACGGGCTGTACGGCGTGCGGGCGTCGCGCGTCGGCGCAGCGGATGAACGGTTCGAGCTGTGCGGCGACGCAAACGGATCGATCGCGTTTGACCTCGGATTGCGTACCGACGTCATATCGGGCATCACAAAGGCGGACGCAATGGTCCGGATCGTTTCGACGCTTTCTCCGCAGATCCTTGCCATGGATGAACTGAACACCGCGCGTGACGCGGAAGCGCTGCTCGACGCGAGAGGAAAGGGCGTTGTGATCCTTGCAACGGCGCACGGAGGATCCGTCGAAGACATCATGCTGCGCCCGTCGCTGCGCATGCTTCTGCGGGAACGCGCGTTTCAGAGGATCGTGGTTTTGCAGGGGCTCGGACAGTGCCGCGAGGTTCGGAATGCGGACGGAAACCGGATCGACGGGATCACGGCATGAAGACGGTCGGTCTTGCGCTGCTGTTCGGGCTGTGCTGTCTCACGGGCTTTCGCATTGCTGCCGGCAAAACCGAGCGGATGCGAACCGTGCGGGCGCTTCAAGGCGATCTGCAGCAGTTTTCGGAACGGATCGCATCCGGGCGCAGTTCGCTGATCGGGATCGCATCGGAACAGCCCGATCTTTTCTGCGGTGCGCTCAGCCGGTATCTGGACGCGTTGGCGCAGGGAAAAACGGAGGACGGAGCGGCGGAAACAGCCGTCGAAGGACTCAGAAGCGGAAGTACGGAATACAACGGGATGCAGATGTTTTTTACGGGATTGTCTGCGACGGGATGCACTGATCTTGTCAAGCGGACGGAAACGCTCGGATCGATCCTGAAACGAGCGGAAACGGAGTCGGAATCCGAAGCAAAGCAGGCGCGCGTTATCCGTGTTTCCGGCGCGCTTGTCGGCGCAGCGATCGCAATTCTTTTGATTTAGGAGCGAAATGGATATCAATTTGCTGTTTAAGATCGCAGGGATCGGAATCCTGGTTACGGTGATCGTTCAGATGCTTCGACAGAACGGCAGGGAAGAGCTTGCAACGGTCGCGGCGATCGCGGGATTGATCCTGGCGACGATGCTGGTCGTCTCGATGATCGCGTCGCTTCTGGAAACCGTTCAGCGAACATTCTCGCTGTATTGAAAATGGAGAGGCTGATACTGATCGCGGTGATCGGCTCCGTTACGGCGATTCTGATGCGAACGGTACGGCAGGAGTATGCTGTTCTGATCGGGATCGCGACAGCCGTGCTGCTTCTGCTCGGAACACTGCTGCGGCTGACGGGGATCGCCGAGACGCTGCACCGCATCTGCGCGGAATACAGGATCGCACCGGCGATGATCGGATCAATTCTGAAGATCCTCGGGATTGCTTACCTGACCGAATTCGGCGTCAACGTATCCAAAGACGCGGGGCAGCAGGCGATTGCGGGAGGTATTTCGATCGGAGGAAGAGTATTGATCCTTTCGTGCGCGCTGCCTGCTGTCGTGACGATGCTTGAGACCGGCATATCGCTGATCAGGGAGGCTTCTCCGTGAGAAAAACGCTGCTTTTCGGAATTGTCCTGCTGCTTTCGGTGGCTTTTGCGGAGTCCGATGAAATCCGGGAAGGGATCGACGCGCTGCTGGAGACGATCGAGCTGAGCGATTGGGATGCGTGGTTCTTGCAGAAAGACGGAGAATGGACAGCCTTGCCGTCCGAATACCTGCGGGCAATCACATCTTCGGATGCATTCGCGAAAGACGGTCTGACGCTCGGTGCGATCTGCGCTTATCTGTCGCCGCTGCTCAGATCCTCTGCGGCAAAGGTCGTGTTGTTGATGGGGCTTGCGACGATCTGCGCGATCGCAAACGGACTATCGGATGAATCACAGATCGGCGAAACGACGCGGACCGTCCTTCGGATCGGCGTTTCCGGAGTGATCCTCGTTCTGTGCTTTTCGGAAGTGCGCCGCACGATTTCAGCCATCGAAACGATCGGAAGGACCGGAGAATTGCTTCTGCCTGTCATTGCAGGATTTCTGACACTGAGCGGAATGGAGAATACGGGTTTGCTGCTTTCGGCGACGCATTCGCTTCTATCAGAGATTGTTTTGCGGCTTCTTGAAACCTGCATTGTTCCGTGCGCGGTCGCCGGCGGCGTGCTGTCGATGCTGGATGCGGGCGAAGGCAGACTCGCATCGGTCGGAAGGCTTCTGCACCGTGCGGCAAAAGGGATCCTCGGAGCAGCCTGTTCCCTGTATATGCTCATAACTGCGTTCCGATCCGTTGCGGCGGGAAGCGCGGACGGACTGCTGCTGAAGACGACGAAGTTTGCGGCGGGCAGTATACCCGCGATCGGATCGCTTTTGTCGGAATCGGTCGATACTGCGTTCCAATGTCTCGGATTTGTCAGGAATGCGTTGGGCATAACCGGATGCGTTCTGGTCGTTTCGATTGCGGCGAAGCCGGCGTTGTCGGCGTTTATGACGCGGAGCGCGCTGCGCGTGTCCGCGCACCTTTCGGAACCGTTGTCCGGGAAACCCTTTGCGGAGCTTCTGCGGGCATCGGGGGATATGCTGCATCTGCTGCTGCTTTCGGAACTTGCGGCGATCGCCATGACGCTGATGATGATCGCGCCTGTCTTCGGGATCGGAAAGTATGTATGACCGGATTGATACAGACAGCGCTGACGCTTGCAGCGGGCGGATTGATCTTGACGCTGATCGAACTGCTGCTGCCGCGATCCGCGATCCGCGGAGCGGCGAAGACAGCCATCGGCCTGGTGTTTCTGGAAATGCTCGCGACACAGATCGCAGACATATTCCTTTGAGGGGGAGATTATAATGCAGAAGAAAGACGGCGGATCGGCAGCGGAAAAGTGGAAAGCGCTGCTGAAGAAGAAACCGGGACTCGTCTATGTGCTTTACGCTGCGGTCGGGCTGTTCGCCGTCCTTCTTTGCCTGATCGAAAGCGAACCGCGATGCAGGGGAAGCAGCTCGGAACCAGGCACGCCGTCGGAACAGAAGACGGAACGCGTTTCCGGAAAGGATCCCTTGGAACAGAGGTTGACGGAAGTGCTCGGCAAGATCCGCGGCGCGGGCAAGGTGGATGTGCTGATCACATACGAAACGGGCGGGGAGATCGTTACGGCGACCGTACGGCAGACCGATGAGGATACTAAAAATGCCGACAGAAACACGGGAAGCGAGGCGTCACGATCGGTCCGGGAAGTGACCGAACCGGCGACCGTGGAGACGGAGAACGGACATGTACCGATCGTGCTGTATGAAATAGAACCGAAGGTGCGCGGCGTGATCGTTGTTGCGGAAGGCGCTTCGGACTTCTCCGTGCGGCAGAAACTGCAGGCTGCGGTGCATGCCGTAACGGGGATTCCGATCGAACGGATCGAAGTGTTTGAAATGTCTTTTGAAGGACCATAAAACATCAAGCAGGAGGAAAGCGATGAAAGAACTGATTCGACGTTACGGAAAGTGGCTGAACAAGCGTGTGCTGACGGCAGCCGGACTTTGTCTGCTGCTTGCAGCGGCAGTTGTGACGAACATCCTCGTCAACCGGGGAAAACCGGAGGCGAAGGAAACCGAGGCGCAAAAGCCTTCCGATGTGACGCAGGTTTCCGCACAATCCCATACTGCGGACGCGAACTTCTTCGCGGCATATCGGGAAGAGCGCGATACCGTCCGCACACAGGAGCTTGCATATCTTGACGCGATCGTATCGCAGGGAGCGGATACGGAGACGCTGTCCGATGCGCAAAAGCAAAAGCTGGAGCTGGTCAATGCAATGGAAACGGAGCTGACCGTGGAAAACCTTGTCCGCGCGAAAGGGTTTCCGGAGGTGATCGTTTCGATCCATAAGGGAAACGTCAACGTGGTCGTCGGCGCGGATACGCTGAATGACGAACAGGTTGCGCAGATTCTGGATATCGTGCTGCGCGAGACGGGAAAGAGTGCCGAGAACGTCAAGATCAGTACCGCGCTTTGAGGGCGAAATCGCTTTCATGGGTTTACTTTTTGGAAGATTGATGGTATACTGTTTACGTATATAGTAATTCGTAATATATGGGAGGTATTTTATGAGCGAATATAAGGATATTACCATCGAATCCGAAGAGAACGGCGGAAAAATCGTGTTTGCGGAAGACGTTGTCGCAACGATCGCAACGCTGGCTGCATCCGAAGTCGAAGGCGTTTACGGTATGAGCGGCTCCGCGTTTGAAGGTATCGGAGAGAAGCTCGGTAAAAAGAACTATACAAAGGGTATTAAGGTCGAAGTCGGCTCCGTCGAGTGCGCGGTTGATATGAGCATCATCGTTCGTTACGGGTTCCGGATCCAGGAAGTCTGCCGCAACGTGCAGGTCGCCGTAAAGAACGCCATTGAAACGATGACGGGTTTGAAGGTCGTTCAGGTCAATATCGCCGTCAATTCGATCGTGTTTGCAAAGGAAACGCCCGTCGAACCGCCGAAGCCGGAAAATCGCGTGAAGTAAACGCTTTGCCGAAGCGCGTGCTTCGGCAGCGCTTTGCGGACAAGCATGGCAAAGAGGTACGTTCCATGAAGCGTGTTGTCAAGATCCTTTCCGGGATTCTTGCTTTTCTGACGCTGGTATTCAGCGTGTGTCTGCTGCTGATTGCGATCGGTTGGCCGATTTCAACGGAACGCATGCAGACGATGATCGGTTCGCTGCGCCGAATGCCGCATGTGCTGATCCTGATCGTGTCGGCATTTGCGCTGATTGCGATCGCGATCATTGTGCTGTACGGAATGATCGGAGAACATTTTAACCGCAGAACGAGCGCGCTGCTTGAAAGAAATGCGCTCGGCGAGACATCGGTTTCGTTTTCGACGCTTTCACAGCTCGCGCAGCAAACGGTCAAAAGCTGGCCCGATGTTTTGTCCTGCAAGACAAAAGTGTATGCGATCGGAAACAGCGTCCGGGTAGATATCCGGGTTGTTTCCTTACCCACGACATCGCTGCTGGAGTTGACGCATGCGCTGCAGGACGCCGTTGCATCGGCGATCTTCGAGTATTGCGGGACAACGGTAGGTACCGTTGATGTTACGGTCGATCAGGCGGAGCTTCCGCCGGGAAAAGCGTAAATGTACGGAGGTTGGAAAGAATATGAAAGAGTTTTTCCAGAATCATAAATGGGCTGTCATCCTCAGCATCCTTGCGCTGATCATTGTGCTGTTGATTTATCTGATCGGCTGGTGGACGCTGCTTGCCGGCGTATTGGTCATCATAGCGATCTTTTTCGGTCGCATGGTCGATCGCGGCGGAATCGAAGCGGTCAAGGACTTCTTCCGCAATTTGTTCAAAGGGAGACGCGCATGAGTCATACAGTATCAAGAGAGATCGCGATGAAGCGACTCTATGCGGAGACGGTCGGCGGCGTGGATTCCTTGGAGGATGCGCTCGAACAGTCCGAGCGGGAAGCCTTATCGGAAGAAGACGCGCTGTTTTCCGATCGTCTTTATGAAGGCGTTCATGCGCATATCGAAGAGATCGACAATGAAATCTCGGCGCACGCAAAGGATTGGTCGATCGGACGGATCGCAAAGGTCGATCTGTCGATCCTCCGGATCGCCGTGTATGAACTGCTTTACGAATCGGGAATCCCCGTCGGGGCAACGGTCAACGAGGCGGTCGAGCTTGCGAAGGAATTCGGCGGCGAAAAGTCCTCGGGATTCATCAACGGTGTTTTGGGCGCCGTGGCAAAGGTGCATTGAGTATGCACGGTTCGCTGTGCCTCGGGATCGATACGAGCTGTTATACCACCTCGGTCGCATGTACGGATGGAAAGAGCATCGTCTTTTCAAAAGGGACGATGCTTTCCGTGGCTTTTGGAGATCGCGGACTCAGGCAATCCGAGGGGTTGTTTCAGCATGTCAAGCAGCTTTCTCCGCTGCTTTGCGAACTTTTTTCCGCGGTCGACCGGACCGCGATCGCCTGCGTTTCCGTCAGCGCTTCACCGACGTCTGCGGAGAACAGCTACATGCCGGTCTTTCTTGTAGGGCTCAAACAAGCGGAAACGCTTGCCGCCGCGCTTGACGTATCGCTGATCCGTACGGATCACCAGAGCGGTCATATCCGCGCGGCTTTGTTCGGAAACGAAACGCTTTTGGATCGCGAACGCTTTTTTGCGGTGCACATCAGCGGCGGAACGACCGATCTGCTGCTGGTCGAGCCGCATCGTGACGCGCCGTATCGGATTGAACCGATCGGATGCTCGACCGATCTGCACGCGGGACAGTTTGTGGATCGGGTCGGCGTTGCACTCTCGCTTCCGTTTCCGGCGGGGAAGCATCTGGAAGCGCTTGCTATGCAGGCGGAAAATAAGGACATCAAGCTTCCGAGCGCCGTAAAGGGAATGAACTGCTCCTTCTCCGGCGCGGAATCCGCAGCGCAGCGTCTTTTACACACTGTTCCGGACGCGGAATTGGCGTACGGCGTTTATGATTGCCTTGCAAGAACGCTGTCAAAGATGTTTGCCGATGCCGTTTCGGGAAAACTGTATTTCGGAAAGCCGGAGCTGTCCAGAGACAACGCAGTGGGCGTCGCCTTGCTCGGCGCAGATCGGAGTATCTCATGGAATCGGTAAAACCTGTGTTTTCGGTCCACGAATTGAACGAATATATCGATCTCCTGCTGGGGGCCGATCCGACGCTGAAGGTTCTGGCGGTCGAGGGAGAGCTTGAAGGCGTCAAAAGGCATCCGTCCGGACATCTGTATTTTATGCTCAAGGACGAGCTTGCCTCGGTCAACTGCGTGATGTTCCGGCAGAACGTCGCGGGACTGCGGTTTCTTCCGAAGGACGGTCAGCACGTACGCCTTGCGGGAAGAGCCGCGCTCTATCCGCGCGACGGACGCTTTCAGCTGATGGCGACGGGACTGTCGCTGCTCGGCGCAGGCTCTCTGTACGCCGCTTTTGCGGAGTATAAGGAGAAACTCACCCGCCTCGGATGGTTTGATGCATCCCAAAAGAAACAGATCCCGCTTTTGCCGAAAGCGATCGGGCTGATCACAAGCGTGGGCGGTTCCGTGCAGCACGACGTCGTGCAGGTGACCGGACGGAGATTCCCGTCAATGCCGATCGTATTCTATCCGACGGCGGTGCAGGGACCCGGCGCGGCACAGGAAATTGCAGATGCGATCGACCGTGCCGACGCGGAAAAACGGTGCGACGTTCTGATCGTCGGCCGGGGCGGCGGAAGCATGGAGGACCTTTGGGCATTCAATGAGCCGACGGTCGTCGAGGCGATCCATCGGTGTTCGATCCCCGTGATCTCCGCAGTCGGACATGAGACGGATTTTTCGATCAGCGATTTTGTGGCGGACCTGCGCGCGCCGACGCCGTCTGCAGCCGCAGAGCTTGCCGTGCCGGAGCGCAGCGCGCTTCTTTTGACACTTTCCTCGTTGGAGAACCGCTTGCAGAATGCGTTGAAGCACGGCGTCCGCGCAAAGCACGATCGGCTCAGCCTTTTGTGGGGAGACGCCGTCCGGCTGCGGATGCAGCGTTTCGCGGAACAGAAGCGGCAGGCGCTTGATGATACGTATGCCGGACTCTTGCAGGCGTGTACCCGCATGCTCGAAACGCAGCGGAACAGATTGGAACGGGAACATGAACGGCTGCTTGCCTACAGTCCGCAGAGGACGCTGGAACGCGGTTTTGCGCTGATCGGCAGCAAACAGGGACATATCATAACGTCGTTGAATGGGATCGATACGGGAGATTCGGTTTTGATCCGGTTTGCGGACGGAACGGCACAGGCGAAGATTACCGGAAAGGAAACAGTATGAGCGAACTTACGTTTGAACAAAAACAGGCGCAGATGGAGGAGATCGTTGCAAAACTCGAAAGCGGCAATGCGCCGCTGGAAGAGATGATCCGTCTCTATGAGCAGGGCGAAGCGTTGTATCGGGATTGCGCCGCGACGCTTGACGCATACGAAAAGCGCTTGAACGATCTTGAAAAGGAGCATGCGTGATGCGGATAACGGAGCGTATCGAGAACGCGCTGAGGGCATATATGGATGCGGACGGATCCGCGGCATTGCTGAACGAAAGCATGCGCTACAGTCTGCTGGACGGCGGCAAGCGCGTGCGTCCGTATCTGCTGCTGCTGATCGATTCCATGCTCGGCGGAAGGGAAGAGGATGCGATGCCGTTTGCCTGCGCGCTGGAGATGATCCACTGCTATTCGCTGATCCATGACGATCTTCCGGCAATGGACGACGACGTGATCCGCCGCGGAAAGCCGAGCAGCCATGTACAGTTCGGCGAGGGGAATGCGATCCTTGCGGGCGACGGACTTCTGACGAAAGCAGGACTTTTGCTGCTTGAACAGAAGGGACATGACGACGCAAAGCGCGCGATCTTCGAAGGCGCGTACGCCATGGTGAGCGGTCAGAGCGACGATCTGAATCTTAAAGAGCGCAGCGCAGAGGTACTGGACCGGATCCATCTGAATAAGACGGGCGCGCTGTTCCGCGCTGCATGCGTCGCCGCCGCATATCTGTCCGATCCGACAAAGGCGGAGATCATGCGCGTGTTCGGCGACACAATCGGGCTGCTGTTTCAGATGACGGACGATCTTCTCGATGAGGAAAAAGACCGTCTGGAATGTAAGCTGACCTATGCGACTTTTTACGGAACAGATGAAACGAAGGCGTTCATCGAAGATGCATATCGCCGTGCGGAAGCGATTCTCGTACCGTACAGGGGCGAGGCGGCCGATGAGCTGCGAAAACTGATTTCAGCATTACGGAGTCGAACAAACTGATATGAATTATCCGATTCTGGATACGATCAACGGAATAAAGGACCTGAAGGCACTGGATGAGAAACAGCTTCCCGCGCTTTGCGAGGAACTACGGGAATTCCTGATTGAGAATGTTTCAAAAACGGGCGGACACCTTGCTTCAAGCCTCGGCGCGGTCGATCTGATTGTCGCGATGCATTATGTATTCGACAGCCCGAACGACAAACTGGTGTTCGACGTCGGGCACCAGTCCTATGCGCACAAGATCCTGACGGGGCGTAAGGAAGCGTTTACCACGCTGCGGCAGGAAAACGGGATCTCGGGATTCCCGAAGTTCAGCGAGAGCGAGCACGACGTTTTCAATACAGGTCATGCAAGCACCGCCATTTCCGCGGCGCTCGGACTTGCGCGCGCGATGCGTCTGAAGGGAGAAAAAAACATGGCGGTCGCGCTGGTCGGAGACGGCGCCATGACCGGCGGATTATCCTTCGAAGCGCTCGACGATGCGGGACAGGACAAGCTTCCGCTGTTGATCATTCTGAACGACAATCAGATGTCGATCTCAAAGAACGTGGGAGGATTGAAGGATTCGCTGACAACCATGCGAACCAACCGTACCTACAACGCGTTCAAACGGTGGCTGACCGGCGCGCTGGAGACAAGTCGCTTCGGACAGTTTTTGAGCCGTCATATGGAGCATTTCAAAAACCGCGCCAAGCGGTTTCTTGCGCCGAACCTGCCGTTTGAGGAGTTCGGAATCCTGTACCTCGGGCCGATCGACGGGCATGATGTGCGGAAGGTTGTGAAGTACCTGCGTCGATGCAAGGAATTGAACAAGCCGATGATCCTGCATGCGATCACAACAAAGGGCAAGGGGTATCCGTTCGCTGTGGAGAATCCCGAAAAATTCCACGGAATCGCCCCGTTTGAGATCATGACCGGAAAGGTCAGCCCGGAACGGCAAAAGACCTGTTCCGAGATCTTCGGAGAGACCATGATTCGGCTTGCAAAGGACAATGACAAATTGATCGCTATCACAGCGGCAATGCCGAGCGGGACCGGGCTGACAACGTTTGCGGAGACATATCCGGACCGGTTCTTTGATGTCGGGATCGCGGAAGCGCATGCCGTGACGATGGCGGCAGGGCTTGCGCGCGGCGGGATGCGTCCGGTCGTTGCGGTGTATTCGTCGTTCCTGCAGCGCGCGTACGATTCGCTGCTGCACGACGTTTGTCTCCAGAATCTGCCGGTCGTCATTGCTGTCGACCGGGCTGGACTGGTCGGTTCGGACGGGGAGACGCATCAGGGCATATTCGATCCGGCGTTCCTGTCCACGATGCCGAACCTTGCCGTGTATTCGCCTTCGTCGCAGCGAGAGCTTTCCGCCATGCTGGAGATGGCAGTTTCCAGAAAAGAACCGTGTGTCGTACGCTATCCGCGCGGATCGCTTCCGGATGTTCCGATGAAAACAAAGCTGTATTTCGGCGAGTGGGAAATCGTGGAACCGATGCAGGATACCGTCATCGTTGCACACGGAACGCTGCTGCCGCTGGCAAAATGGATCGCCAAAAAGAACGGGACCGGTTTGGTCAATGCAAGATTTTTGCAGCCTCTGGATGAAGAAATGATCGCATATTTCCGGGAAAACGGAACGCGCCTTTTGGTACTGGAAGAGAACACCGTATCGCTCGGGGAAAAGCTTGCACTGCGGTGCAATCCCTGCCGCGTGCGTTCGGTGGCGCTGCCTGAAGAACCGATTTCACAGGCGTCCGTTCAGCGGCAGCGTGAGCGCTATGGCTTCACGGAGGAGCACGTTACGAAGGTGTTGAAGGAACTGATGGAGGAAGCATGACGAAGGTTCGGCTGGATTTGGAAATGGTCGCAAGAGGACTTTGTCCCTCGCGCGAAAAAGCGCGCGCGCTGATCCTTGCGGGAGAGGTGCGTGTAAACGGCGCCCGTGCCGACAAGGCGGGACAGGAGATCTCTTCCGATGCCGAGATCGTTGTCGTCGAAGACGCGATCCCATTCGTCAGCCGCGGCGGGCTGAAGCTCGACAAGGCGGTTAAGGTGTTTCCGATCGACCTCAACGGACGCGTGTGCGCGGATATCGGCGCGTCGACGGGCGGATTCACGGACGTTATGCTGAAGAACGGCGCAAAGCACGTGTATTCGATCGACGTCGGATACGGACAGCTGGATTGGTCCTTGCGAAACGATCCGCGCGTCACGGTCATGGAACGTACGAATGCGCGGTTCATGAAGCCGGACTGGTTTCCGGAACCGATCACGTTCGCTTCCATCGACGTTTCCTTTATTTCGCTCCGTCTGATTCTGCCGCCGCTGTTTGAAAGCATGGCGGAATCGGGCGAGGTCGTTGCGCTGATCAAACCGCAGTTCGAAGCCGGTCGTTCCGAGATCGGCAAAAACGGCGTTGTTCGCGATCCTGCGGTGCACGAGCGCGTGATCCGCGAGATGCTCACGTTTGCGGACGCCGCCGGATTCGGTATTGCAGGGCTTTCTTTTTCGCCGATTACCGGTCCGAAAGGCAATATCGAATTTCTTTTATACATGCAAAAGAGCAGTACCAAAAACGACGCATCCCTGCATAAATTCTCGGAAATAATCCCGGAAATCGTGAAAAATGCCCATTCTATGGGCAAAAACAGTTAAAGTTTATTCATAATTATCTTGCCAATTCCGGTTTTCAACTGTATAATGAATGCGTAATATTCACAAGTGGGAGGCTGCGCTATGCACCTTGTATTTGCGGTGCATGCCGGAAAGGCATCACTTGCATCCGCTTGTCGTCGATTGATGAAAGCCGCTGAAGACGAGGGCTTTTCTTGCTCCCTGCTCGGAGAGAAAGTTCTATCGCCGGCGGAGGACGCCGTGATCGTAGCGGTCGGCGGAGACGGAAACTTTATTCGTACGGCACAGATCGCCTGCCGAAGCGGACTTCCGCTTTTCGGCGTGAATTGCGGACGGGTCGGGTTTCTGACGGAGTGGACGGAGGATGGATTCCCGGAAGCGCTCCGGATGCTTCGCGAAGGCGCCTGTACGATTGCGGAACGAGCAATGCTGTCCGTCAAGGTAAACGGCGAGCC
This sequence comes from uncultured Eubacteriales bacterium, assembly GCA_902789675.1. Taxonomy (GTDB): domain Bacteria; phylum Bacillota; class Clostridia; order Christensenellales; family CAG-138; genus UBA3792. The sequence goes on along the minus strand of CADAPG010000009.1, from coordinate 2,247 downwards.
CGTACGCGATTGCTTCAACGATCTTTTGATCTACAAGCATTCGTTCTCCGGCGTCATGCAGATCTCGCTGGAGATCAACGGACAGGAGACCGGCGATCTGTTCGGCGACGGGATCGTGATATCGACGCCGATCGGCTCAACGGGATACTCGCTGTCGGCTGGAGGGCCGATCCTGATGGACGGGCTGGAGGCAATGCTCGTTACGCCGATCTGTGCGCACACGCTGCATTTCCGACCGATGGTTTGCTCGATGGATTCCGTCGTTTCCGTAACAATGGACGGAAAGGGCGTACTGGCGGCGGACGGCGATCGCTTCCGTTCCGTCTCGCGCGGGGATCGGATCACGGTCACAAGATCCGGTCAATCGACAAAACTGATGACCTTCCGGAATCGCAATCTGTTCCGCTTGATTTCGGAAAAACTGACTTGAACTGAGGTATGGAGCAATGAAACCGAAAAGACATGCAATGATCCTGAAGCTGATTGCTGCAGAAAACATCGAAACGCAGGAGGAGCTCGCATCGCTTTTGAGCGCACAGGGGTTTAACGTGACGCAGGCGACCGTTTCCCGCGATATCAAGGAGCTTCGTTTGATTAAGGTACTGACCGGCGAAGGTCGTTATAAATATGCAACGGTCGAAAAAGCGGAGTCCGATCTGCAGGAGCGCTTTATCCGTTTGTTCGGAAATTGCGTTGTTTCGATCACGTCCGCAGGGAACCTGATCGTCGTAAAGACGATGGCGGGCAGCGCCGCTGTTGCTGCGGAAGCGATCGATTCCATGAAATGGCCGGAGATCGCAGGATCCATCGCGGGGGATAATACCGTCTTTGTTGCGGTACGCGAAGGAAAGAATGTTTCCGACATCATCAAGAAATTCCAGAAAATGATGAAATAACGGAGGGCGTTGTGCTCACTCGTTTACAAGTTTCGAATATCGCACTGATAGATAAGTCCGACATTGCTTTCGATGCGGGCTTTTCTGTATTGACCGGCGAAACCGGCGCGGGCAAATCGATTCTGATTGAGTCAGTCAGCTTTGTGCTCGGCGAGCGTGCAAGCCGAGAGAGCATCCGCACGGGTGCGGAGAAGGCGTCCGTTGAAGCGACCTTCCTGCTTTCGCCCGATTCCCCGGTGCAGAGCTATCTCCGGCAGCAGCAGCTCGACAACGGCGACGAGCTTGTTCTGTATCGCGAGCTTTCTTTGAGCGGCAGAAACGTATGCCGCGTCAACGGCACGTTGGTCGGCACAGCCGAGCTGAAGACCGTCGGGGATCTGCTCGTCGATCTGCACGGTCAGCATGCGCATCAGTCGCTTCTGAATCCGGAAACGCACCTTGTATTGATTGACGCATATGCAAAGAGCGATTCGGACGGGCTGAAATCAAGAACGGAAGAGGCAAGACAGGCGGCGCTGAAGGCAAAAAGGGACCTCGATCTTTTGAAAAACGGGTTGTTGGAGCGCGAGCGGCGCATCGATGCGCTTCGGTTTCAGATCAGGGAGATCGATGCCGTTGCTCCCGTTGACGGGGAAGAGGAACAACTCGAAGCGGACCGCCTGCGTATGCGCAACGCGGAAACGATCGTCGAAGGACTGAACGCGGCATATGACGCGCTGTTTGCCGAAGGAGGCGCGCTGTCGACGCTGACCGACGCGCGTGACGCGCTGAATCGGATCGGCGCATACGATGAAGACTACCGCAGGCTTTCCGAACGAACGGACGACGCCTACTATTCCATCGAGGACGTTGCGTATGAGCTGCGGGACAGTCGGAACGCGTTCCGCTACGATCCCTCGCTTCTCGAACAGACGGAAAGCCGTCTTGCCGCGCTGCAGAATCTGAAACGCAAATACGGCGCTACGATCGCCGAGATCCTCGCATATCGGGAAAAGATCGGGAACGAGTATCAGATATTGAACGACGGTGAAAACCGCGTGGACGCGCTTGAGAAGGCGTATCAGACTGCCGTCGATTCCTTCGGGAAACTTGCAAAACAGCTTTCGGATCGAAGAAAATCCGCCGCGCAGAAGCTGATGAAAGAAACCGTTTCGGAGCTTGCGGAAATGGGCATGCCGCATGCCGTCATGGAAACGGCGTTTACGGAGCTTCCGAAAGAGGCGCTTTCGGAAACGGGCATCGACGAAGCGGCGTTTCTGCTTTCCGCAAACCGCGGCGAGCCGGTGAAACCGCTCGTCAAGGTCGCCAGCGGCGGCGAGATGTCCCGCATCATGCTCGCAATGAAAGCGGC
>CADAPG010000008.1 GCA_902789675.1 uncultured Eubacteriales bacterium | reverse complement strand
ACGTTCGGATTCAGCCGATGGATCTCATCGATGAACAGTACGTCCCCGGGACTGAGGTTGGTCAGAAGCGCCGCAAGATCGCCCGCATGTGTGATCGCGGGTCCGCTGGTCACGCGCAGACTTACGCCCATTTCGTTTGCGATGATACCTGCAAGCGTCGTTTTGCCGAGTCCCGGAGGTCCGTACAGCAAAGCGTGGTCCAGTGATTCTCCGCGGGCTTTCGCCGCTGCGATATAGATCTGCATATGCTCCTTGACGCTCTCCTGACCGATGTATTCGGACAGAAAATGCGGGCGGATGCTGTATTCGTTTTTTGCGTCCTCTTCCTGCAGGGAGGAGGAGATCAGTCTGTCGTCCTGCATGCTTTACCCCTTTGCCATGCTTCTCAAAGCTTTGGTAATCAGTTCTTCCACACTGTCGGCTTCCTTGATCTTTGCGACGGCGCGGGACGCGGTCAGTCCGTCGTACCCGAGCGACGTCAGCGCAGCGACCGCTTCGCTCTGCAGTGTCGGCAGGGAAGGCTTCGCGCTTTCCTGCTTGGCGGGAGCCATCCCGACGGACTCCTGACGGATCGACTCGCCGAGCTCCAGGATCACGCGCTGCGCCGTTTTGCGGCCCATGCCGGCAACCCGGTCAAACGCCGCGGGATTGTCGGTCACGATCGCGGCACGCACATCAGAGGGTGTCATCGTTGAAAGCACGGACAGCGCAACCTTCGGACCGATGCGCGAAACGTTCAGCAGCTTCCGGAACATTTCGCGTTCCTCCGGATCCGCAAACCCGTAAAGCGCCTGTACGCCTTCAGCAAGATGCAGATGCGTGAAAAGCTTTGCCTGTTCGCCGACCGTCAGCGCTTTCAGTGTCATCGAACTGCAGAACAGTTCATAGCCAACGCCCGCGGCTTCGATCACGGCACGGTCCGCTCCCGTTTCATCAACGATTCCCTTAATATATGCGTACATGGTTATCTCCTATTTGATCCGGTATTCTTCCTGCGCAGGACCTGCGTGAAACGCGAGACACAGCGCGGCGGCCAAAGCGTCTGCAGCGTCATCCGGTTTCGGATCGGATTTAAGTCCGAGTAAAACACGGATCATCTGCTGTACCTGCTTTTTGTCGGCATGACCGTTGCCGCAGACGGATTGCTTGATCTCCATCGGTGTGAATTCATACATCGGGATCCCGCATTGCTGCACACCGAGAAGAGAAACGCCGCGGCCGGAACCGACTGCGATGGCGGTGGTGATATTGTGGTAGAAAAACAGCTCCTCGAATGCTGCCATATCTGGATGATAAAGCTCGCAAAGCTGACGCGTTCCGAGATACAAACGTTCCAATCTTTCCGGGAAAGGGAGCTGTTTATCCGTTTCCACAACGCCGAAATCGATCGGCTTGATCGACTGTCCGTTTTTTTCCACGACGCCGTAGCCCATGATCGCATAGCCCGGATCAATCCCCAAAATGCGCAAAGCCGTACCTCCACATAAATTTGCAATTTATTATATCATACCGGATGCACCGATGCAAGAAATCCGAGAAAAAAAGAAAAGGCGAAATAATCGGCTTTAAATGATTATAAGAAACAGAATAATTGTTGCAGACATTTTCCGTATATGGTATAATTTCTCAACAATCATTTGGAGGTCTGCCGAATGGAAACCAAAAAATCGGGAAAAGCGAAGCGTCTCCTGCATATTTTGTGGATCGTTCCTACGCTGATCGTTCTTATCTTCGGCGTTATGATGTATGTCATTCCGGCGTTGGAAACCGTTGATAAAACCGCTGTTGCAGGATCGGGCGATTGGATGGGGAGACTTGACGACGGCATGCAGCTTTCGGAAGTCGTTTTACCGGGTACGCACGATGCCGCGACGCGGAGTGTTCAGCTTGCTTATATCACAAGATGTCAGTCGCTGACGATCGCGGAACAGCTCGACGCAGGCTTCCGATATCTGGATATCCGCCTTGCAGCAAACAGCGACAAACTGAAACTGATGCACGGGTTCACAAATTGCACCAAGTCCGGCTGGCCGTGGGCTGCATCCCTGTATCTCGACGATGTATTGTCCGATTGCTATGCGTTTTTGAAAGCGCATCCGACGGAAACGATCGTATTTGCAGTCAAGCAGGAGTACGGGAGCGAAACGCCTGCCGAGTTTGAAACATTGTTATCTGCTTATATTGAACAGAATCCGGATGCATGGCTTCTGACCGACTGCATACCTACGGTCGGTGAAGCACGCGGAAAGATCGTTCTGACGCGTCACTATGAGGACGATTCTATGCCGGTCCCGACCGTCGGACTCCCGTGCTACTGGCAAACGCAGAACGGGCATGATGACGTTACACAAAATGCTGCCTCGCATCTTAACGGTACATATACATTGATCGTTCAGGACCGTTACGAATACGACGCACCGGACAAGCTGAACGCCTTCCGGAAAGGACTTGAAGTCGCGCAAGCGGATGAGACGCACCTTTCGATCAGCTTCCTGTCCACCAAAGGCAGCGGCGCATTCGGACATCTGTACAGCCTCGCCAAAACGTTGAATCCGGAGCTGATGGGGCTTTCCGATCCGCTGAACGGCTGGATCGTCGTGGACTTCGGCTCGCCTGCGATCGCCGCGCGCATCTATGAGACGAACTTCAACCGATAAAAGATACAAAACGGAGAGATCATATCATGAAAAAAGAAGCCTCAAAAAAGCCGTTGAAAAAGGCTTTGAAGATCATCGGGATCATTCTGCTTGCGCTGATCCTTCTGCTGGTCGGCTACGTTGCGTACGTGCTCATCAGCTTCCACCGCATCGGCGATCAGCCGATTCCGGTCGAGGGAACGACGTCCGGCACGCTGGAAACGGGAACGGAATACAAGGTCGTATCCTACAACATCGGTTTCGGCGCATACGAGCCCGATTTCGGATTCTTTATGGACGGCGGCGACCGCGCGTGGGCATGGTCGAAGGAACGGCTGGTCAAAAACCTCAGAAACATTGCAGACTTTTTAAAGAACCAGGACGCGGACTTGCTGCTCATCCAGGAGATCGACATCGACTCGACGAGAAGCTATCATGTAGACGAACGTCCGTATCTGACCGAGGCGATCGGGTGGATGACATACACCTTTGCGCAGAACTATGATTCGCCGTTTCTGTTCTATCCGATCACGCAGCCGTCGGGCGTTGCGAGAGCAGGGCTGATGACGTTCTCGGAGGCGCCGATCGTTTCGGCCGAGCGCGTGGAACTCCCGATTGAAAGCGGGCTTACCAAGCTCCTCGACCTCGACCGGTGCTACAGCAGGAACCGCATCGCGCTTCAAAACGGTGCGGAGCTCGTGCTCTATAACCTGCATCTGTCCGCATATACGTCCGACGGCACGATCGCGACGGAACAGCTCACGCTTCTGATCGCGGATATGCAGAGCGAGTACGAAAAGGGCAATTACTGCATCGCGGGCGGCGATTTCAACAAGGACGTGCTCGAAGATTCCTCCGTGTATTTCGGCAAACCCGACGTCGAATACACGTGGGCGCAGTCCATTCCCGAAGAGATGTTTCGGGGAACGAATGTTACGCTGATCCGGCCGGTCGACGAATCGAACCCGGTCGCAAGCTGGCGCAATGCGGACGGTACGCCGCTTGAAGGAAGGTACCGGCTGACGCTTGACGGATTTATGGTGACCGACAACATCGAGGTCCTCGATGCGAACGTCATCGACACGGATTTTGCGTACTCCGATCACAACCCGGTCGAAATGCATTTCATATTAAAATGAAGGAGGATCTTGTTATGGCAAAACTGTTCATCTATTACAGCCTTTCCGGAAACGGCGACGCGGTTGCCGCATACCTCAAAGAAAAAGGTTACGAGATCCGCAAGGTTGAACCGTCGAAGAAACCGCCCAAGAAGTTCTTTTTTCAGATCATGCAGTGCGGGTTCAACGCCGGACGCAGGTATTGTGAACCCCTGAAGAATTACAATACGGATGTTTCCGCCTTCGACGAAATCGTGATCGGCTCTCCGGTATGGAACGGACGTCTTTCCTGCCCGATCAACACCGTCTTGAAGGAAACGGATCTGAAAGGGAAACAGGTCACGTTTGTCCTGTATTCCGGCAGCGGCGAAGCAGCAAAAGCGGAGCAGCAGATTCGCACGATCATACCCGATGCTGCGATCATCCATTTGAAGGAACCGAAGAAGAATCCGGAGACGCTCGGTCGGCTTTCCGATCTGTGAACATGGATCATATCGTCTGTAAAACCAAATATCCGCTGCTGCTGGTCCACGGGACCGGATTCCGGGACCTGAAGATCCCTGTATATTGGGGACGGATCCCGAATGTTCTGCGCGGGCACGGAGCAACGGTATTTTTCGGCGAGCAGGATTGCTGGGCGAGCACCGAAACAAACGCGCACGCGCTTTGTGAGCGGATCGACGCGATCCTTTCGGAAACCGGCGCAGAGAAGGTCAACATTCTCGCACATTCGAAAGGCGGTCTGGAAGCGCGCATGGCGGCTTCATCGCTCGGATACGGAGATAAGATCGCAAGTCTTACAACGATCAGTACGCCGAATCGCGGTTCAAAAACCTTTACGAAATTCCTGCGTGCGCCGCGGTTTGTGTTTTCGATCGCAGGAGCGGCAGTTGATAACTGGATCCGTTTGGTTGGAGACAAGAAGCCGGATTTTAAACGTGTGTGCGAGAGCTTCTCCGTTTCCTACATGGAGAAATTCAATGCGGAGAATCCAGACGTCCCGGGAGTGTTCTATCAAAGCGTCGCAGGTGTGATGAAGCATCCGTTTTCGGATATCAATCTCTCCACGGCATGTTTTGTGCTGAATCGCATCGAAGGACCAAATGACGGATTGGTCTCTGTAGAATCGGCTTCATGGGGAGAACGGTGTATAGAGATCAGCGGCAATACCCGACGCGGTATTTCGCATCTTGACGAGATTGATCTGCGACGTTCTCCGTTTTCCGGGAAGACGGGGAAGGGCGTGCGGGACATCACGGACTTCTACGTTGAACTGGTACACGATCTCAAAAACAGAGGCTTTTGATCATAAAAACAAATAAACAGACCCGCGATTGATCGCGGGTCTGTATTTATTCAATGACAATGTGCTTAACTGGCTCCGACTGTTCCCTCCGTAATCGTCACGTATGCAGCGAACATATAGCCTTTTTTGCCGTCGCTGGTCTTGACATTGTACCATTTTCTTCCGGCGCTGTCATGTACGTAGAAGTAAATGACAAGTTGTTCGCCGCTGTAATACTGCTTGATGCAATCGGAGCTTTCGTCCGGGCTCTTGCGAAGAGCGATCACAGAAGCTCTGACCTTTCCTCTTGCTTCGCCTTCCTTGATGGGAATCTTAGTGGGAGCGGGAGTCTTCGGCGCGGCGCCTTTTGCGACATAGTCCTTTTTGATGTATCCGTATTTGTCGCCGCACTTTACGAACCACCAACCCTCTTGTTCAACATAGAGCGTGAGCGCGGTGTTCTTTGCGATCTTGGATTTCACAATAGTACCGGTCTTTGCGTTGGGTGTTTTGCGCATATTGACGCCGTCCGCTGTCACGTGACCCTTCTGCGCGTGATTCTTCATATGGCTCGTAGGAGCAGTATAATACTTCGGGCTCGGAGAAGGCGTTGCGCTTGCATTCGGAGCGGCAGAGGTCTGTGCAGTGCCGGGCGTGGTGATCACGATCGGACCGGGACCTCCGGAGGTGCCTGCCTGCGCAGACGCATTCGGATCTGCGGAAGTATTCGGATTAGCGGTATTATTCGGGTCAGCCGAGGCGTTCGGATCTGCCGAGGTATTCGGATCCGGCGTATTCTCATCCGGCGTCGAAAGAGGTAAGAACGAGAATTCGGGTTCAAGACTCTCTTCCGGCGTTCCGTTGGCTGTCTTTTCGGGAACATCTACAGGATTGGTTTTCTTGCAGCGAGAAATGCCGACGACCGTCAGAATGATGATCGCGATAAGCAGAACACCGATTGCCGATAAGAACAGAATACCGGCAGGAGTGGGTTTGAATTTCAGTTTTGCCATTGTAATTCCCCTTCCTATAATTAATGGAACCTTTCCGTACATATATCATACACGATTCTTCTGAAAAAGGAAAGTATGCAAACACAATTTTTTTGCTAAATTTTTGCGGAATTTTTGTGACTGAAGCCAAATACGGTAAAAATATAGAAAAAGTTGTTGCAAAAAGATATGGAAATTGCACAATCTGTGTGTTATAATATTCGATGGTCAATAATCTCATCTTTTAAGGAGGATGTATGACGAACAAAATCACCGAAATCCCGTTTCGGGGAACGCCCGAGCAGGAAGCCAAACTGAAAGAAGTCATTGCACAGCACAAGGGCCACAGCGATGCAATGATGCCTGTGCTCCAGAAGGCGCAGGAGATCTACGGTTATTTGCCGATCGAAGTGCAGACGATGGTCGCCGAAGGCCTCGGCGTATCGCTTGAACAGGTGTATGGCGTTTCCACGTTCTATTCGTGGTTCACGCTTGAACCGAAGGGCGAACATCTGATCCGTGTCTGTCTCGGTACCGCATGCTACGTAAAAGGCTCCGCAGATATTCTTGCGGAACTCGAACGTCAGCTCGGCATCAAAGCCGGACATACGACCAATGACGGCAAGTTTACGCTCGAAGCAACCCGCTGCCTCGGCTGCTGCGGTCTTGCTCCGGTTATGATGATTGACGACGACGTATTCGGAAGACTGATTCCTGCGGACGTCAAGGGCATTTTGGAAAAATACCGCGCATAATCGAAAGGAAACGAGCATGACTATCCGGGAGATCGCCGAACGAATCAACGCCGCAGTTTACGCCGAGCCCGATCAGATCGATGAAGAAATGACCGGTGCTTTCGGCAGCGATATGATGAGCGACGTGCTTGCCTTTGCAGAAAACCGTGATGTACTTCTGACAGGTCTTTTGAACCCTCAGATCGTACGCACGGCGCATATGCAGGACATGCGCTGCATCATCATTGTTCGCGGAAAGACCGCAACGGAGGAGATCAAACGTCTGGCTGCCGAGAATCACATCGCATTGCTAGAAACACAATTGACCATGTATGAGGCAAGCGGAAAACTATACGAAGGCGGTTTGGGACGATGACGGAAGATAACGGCGCACTTCATTTTCACTATGATGTGGACGGAAACAACTTTACTTCCGCCGGCGAAGCATCCGTGCAGGTCAAAAGGATGCTGCGGCAGATGGGATATCATCCCGATCTGATCCGCAGAATTTCCGTTGCGATGTACGAGGGCGAGATCAACATGGTCATTCACGCCAAAGGCGGGGATGCGGATGTGTACGTTACACCCGATTGCGTTACGGTGGTACTGAAGGATGTCGGCCCCGGCATCAAAGACGTCAATCTTGCGATGCAGGAAGGGTATTCGACCGCTCCGGACAACATTCGTTCGCTGGGTTTCGGCGCAGGCATGGGTCTGCCGAACATGAAACGCTACTCGGATGAACTCAAGATCGATTCCGTCGTCGGCGTCGGCACGACGATCGAGATGAAATTCAGATCGGCATAAGGAGGAACCATGATCGTATACAAGCATTCCGTTTCATTAGATGCGACCAAGTGCAAGGGGTGTACCACCTGCTTGCGCCGCTGCCCCACGCAGGCGATCCGCATCCGCGACGGCAAGGCTTGTATCAATCCGAACCTCTGCATCGACTGCGGCGAGTGCATCCGCCACTGTCCGTACAAGGCAAAACGCGCCAACTTTGACGAATGGGATTCAATCGATCACTCGAAGTACCTGATCGCGCTTCCCGCGCCGTCGCTGTTCGGGCAGTTTGCCAATCTGGACGATACGGATTATTTGCTGCAGGGACTGATCAATCTCGGCTTCAACGACGTGTTCGAGGTCGCGAAAGCAGCGGAACTTGTCACAGACTATACCCGCACCTATATGAAACGCATGGGTATGTCGCACGCGCCGTTCATCAGTACGGCCTGTCCGGTCGTCGTCAGGCTGATTTCGCTGCGGTTTCCGTCTTTGCGAAACAAGATGGTACCGATCTCTCCGCCGATCGAAGTCGCGGGAAAGCTCGCAAAGGAGCGGGCGCTGAAACAGCATCCCGAGCTGAAACCGGAGGATGTAAAGACGGTATTTATCTCGCCGTGTCCCGCAAAAGTCAGCTGGGTCAAGAACACGCCTTCGGACAAGGAGTGCTACGTGGATTATATCGTCTCCATGAGCGATATTTATTTCCGTGTCCTGTCCAAAATGGATCGCGCGAAGATCCCGGATGTGACTTCGGAATCGGGCATGATCGGCTTGAGCTGGTCGTCATCCGGCGGCGAAGCAAGCGCGCTGATGAACGATCATTATCTTGCGGCGGACGGCATCGAGAATATCATTCGCGTACTTGACGATATCGAGATGGGACATTTCCCGGATCTGAAATTCGTCGAAATGAATGCGTGTCCCGGCGGCTGTGTCGGCGGCGTCATGGCTGTTGAGAACCCGTATATCGCACGCGTACGAATCCGTGCGCTGCAGCGGTATATGCCGGTTGCACAGAACCATGTCATTCTCGCGGAGGATGAACCGATTCCGAACGACGTCATGACCGTTGAACCGGGCGAGTACAGCTCGGCGGAGATTCTCGGCGTCGATCGTCTGCATTCGTTCCGTATGATGGCGGAGATCGAACGGATCTATAAGCTCCTGCCCGGCATGGATTGCGGTTCCTGCGGCGCACCGACCTGCCGCGCGCATGCGGAGGACGTTGTGCGGGGCGAATCCAAGCTGGACGATTGTGTGATTCGGATGCGCGAGCTTCTCAGAGAACTGGAACGCGATGACGGAAAGTGAGAAAGCGTATGACGGTAAACGATCTGATCGAAAAAACCGGTTATGAACCTTTTCTGCTGTCCGAAGGCGATCGTGAGATCACCGGCGGATATGCAGGGGATCTTCTGAGCTGGGTCATGGGACGCGCCGAAAGCGGCGATTGCTGGGTAACGATCATGTCAAACGTGAATGTTGCCGCGGTCGGACAGCTGACGGACTGCGCCTGCATCGTTTTTTCGGAAGGCGTTCGTCCGGACGAGAACGCCGTGAAAGCGGCGAGAACGCACGGACTGAACCTGCTGCTCACCGAGAAATCCACATTTGAGGTCTGCGTCGAAGTCGGCGCATTGCTCAGATGAGGACGGTTTCATACGATCTGCATCTGCATTCATGCCTGTCTCCCTGCGGAGACATGGATATGACGCCCTGCAACATTGCGGGGATGGCGCATCTGAACGGACTCGGCATCGTTGCGCTGACCGACCATAATACGGTCGACAACTGTCCTGCGTTTTTCGCGGCATGCGGGGAATACGGGATCGTGCCGATCGCAGGTATGGAGCTGACCACGGCGGAGGATATTCATCTGCTATGCATCTTTGAAACGCTTTCGGAAGCGCTCGCTTTCGGACAGGAGGTCAAAGAACATCGGATGAAGATCAAAAACCGCGTTGAGATCTTCGGCGAACAGCCGATCCTGAACGAACGGGACGAAAAGATCGGAGAGGATCCGTATTTTCTGCCTGTCGCGACGGATCTGGATCTTTCCTCGGCAGCCGACCTGGTCAAGGCGTACAACGGCGTATGTTGGCCGGCGCACATCGACCGCGACGCGAACGGATTGCTCGCCGTGCTCGGTTCGTTTCCGCCGGAACCTGTTTTCCGAATCGCAGAGTTGCGGGATCGCGAGAACGCGCAGCTTGCAGAGGGAAGAACGATCGTGGTCTGTTCGGACGCACACCGGCTTTGGGAAATCGGAGAAGCAGGCGGAACGCTGACGCTGGATACCGATGCGACCGATCCGGATACTGTACGGCATGCACTGTTTTGCAAACTGCGGGAGGGAACGCTGTGAAGGAGCTCAGTCTGAACATTCTCGATATCGCGCAGAACTCGATCCGTGCGGAAGCGTCGCTGATCGAGATTCTGCTTGACGAGACGGACACTTCTCTGAAGCTCACGATCCGGGACAATGGATACGGGATGTCGGAAGATTTCCTGAAAACAGTCGTCGATCCGTTCTCAACTACGCGCACCACACGCAAGGTCGGCATGGGAATTCCGCTGCTGAAGCTTGCCGCGGAGCAGACGGGGGGGACGCTTTCGATCACTTCAACGGAACGTTCGGTCGATCCGGAGCATTGCGGAACGGAAATATCGGCGACATTCGATAAAACGCACCTTGACTTTACACCGCTCGGCGACGTGGTTTCCACGATCACGCTGCTGATACGCGGAAGCGCCAAAACGGATTTTCTTTTCAGGCATACTTTGCCGGATCGCACAGTCGAGCTCGACACGCGCGAGATCCGGCAGGTACTCGGGGACGACGTACCGCTTGACGAATACGAAGTCCTCGCTTGGATCCGGGATATGCTGACGGAGCAGTATGCTTCTGAGGCTTCATGATAATTAAAATAATTGAAATGAAAGGATCAAACACATGAAAACATTGGCAGAACTTGCACAGATTCGTGACAGAATGAAAAACAAAGTTGCGCTGCGGGAAGGAACCGGTGAGATCCGTGTTGTCGTCGGTATGGCGACCTGCGGTATTGCGGCCGGTGCACGCCCCGTTCTGAACGCCTTTGTGGAACAGGTTGCGGAACAGAATCTCGGTGACCGCGTGACCGTCACGCAGACCGGTTGTATCGGCATGTGCCGCTTTGAGCCGATCGTTGAGGTTTTTGAAGGGGATAAGGAACGTGTGACCTATGTCAAGGTCAAGCCCGAAATGGTTCCCGAAATCATCAAAGAGCATTTGGTCGGGGGCAAGCCCGTCACAAAATATACCATCGGTGCGGTGGAAGGTTAACGGAGGAAATACAGAATGATTCGTACGCATGTTTTGATTTGCGGCGGTACGGGGTGTACCTCTTCCGGCAGCGTCAAAATCGCTGATGCACTGGAAGAACAGATCGCATTGAACGGCCTTGCAGATGAAATCAAGGTCGTACGCACAGGCTGCTTCGGCCTTTGCGCATTGGGCCCGGTTATGATCGTGTACCCGGAGGGCACGTTCTACAGCCGCGTAAAGCTCGAGGATGTTCCCGAGATCGTTTCGGAACATCTCCTGAAGGGCCGTGTCGTCGATCGTCTCGTATATCGCGAGACCGAAGGCGAGGAAAAGGTCGAGGTTCCGTCTCTGCAGGAAACGGGCTTCTACAAGACGCAGATGCGTGTTGCGCTTCGCAACTGCGGCGTCATCAACCCGGAACAGATCGACGAGTATATCGCGATGGACGGCTATGCCGCACTCGGCAAAGTCCTTACCGAAATGACGCCGGAAGAAGTCATTCAGGTCATGAAGGACTCCGGTCTTCGCGGCAGAGGCGGCGCAGGCTTCCCGACAGGCATGAAGTGGGACTTCGCAGCAAGAAATAAGGTCCCGCAAAAGTACGTCGTCTGCAACGCGGACGAGGGCGACCCCGGCGCGTTCATGGACCGTTCCGTTCTCGAAGGCGACCCGCACGCGGTTCTCGAAGCAATGGCGATCGCCGGCTATGCGATCGGCGCAAACAAGGGCTTCATCTACGTCCGTGCAGAGTACCCGATCGCGGTCAAGCGTTTGGAGATTGCAATCGGACAGGCACGTGAATACAACCTGCTCGGCAAGGATATCTTCGGCACCGGTTTCGATTTCGATATCGAAGTACGTCTCGGCGCAGGCGCGTTCGTCTGCGGCGAAGAAACCGCGCTTCTGACCTCCATCGAGGGCAACCGCGGCGAGCCGAGAAACAAGCCCCCGTTCCCGGCGAACAAGGGTCTGTTCGGTCAGCCGACCATCATCAACAACGTCGAAACGCTTGCGAACATCCCGCAGATCATCCTGAAGGGTGCAGAGTGGTTCGCTTCCATGGGTACCGAGCGCAGCAAGGGCACCAAGGTCTTCGCACTCGGCGGCAAGATCGTCAACACCGGTCTTGTTGAGATCCCGATGGGCACGACGCTCCGCGAGATCATCTATGACATCGGCGGCGGTATCCCGAACGGCAAGAAGTTCAAGGCAGTTCAGACCGGCGGTCCGTCCGGCGGCTGCATCCCGGCAGAGTTCCTGGATCTCCCGATCGACTATGACAATCTGACCAAGATCGGCGCCATGATGGGTTCCGGCGGTATGATCGTCATGGACGAAACGACCTGTATGGTCGACGTCGCCCGCTTCTTCCTCGACTTCACGGTCGACGAGAGCTGCGGCAAGTGCACGCCGTGCCGCATCGGCACAAGACGTCTTCTCGAGATGCTCGACAAGATCACATCCGGCAACGGCACGCTTGAAGACCTCGACAAGATGGAAGAGCTCTGCAAATACATCAAGGCGAACGCAATGTGCGCACTCGGTCAGACGGCTCCGAACCCGGTTCTCAGTACGCTGAAGTATTTCCGCGACGAGTATGAAGCGCATGTCGTCGAAAAGCGCTGCCCGGCGGGCGTCTGCAAGAATCTCATGCACTATGAGATCCAGCCCGACAAGTGCCGCGGCTGCACGCTCTGCGCACGCAAGTGCCCCGCAGGAGCGATTACAGGCAAGGTCAAGGAACCGCATGTCATCGACCAGTCGAAGTGCATTAAGTGCGGCGCCTGTATGGAAGGCTGTAAGTTCTCGGCCATCATCAAGAAATAAGGAGGGCGACCATGGATACAGTTAAAATGAAAATCAACGGAATGGAGATCGAAGTCCCCGCAAATTCCACGATTCTGGAAGCGGCGGAGCTTGCCGGCATCCGTATTCCGACCCTTTGCTACATGAAGAACATCAACGCAATCGGCGCATGCCGTATGTGCGTTGTCGAAGTCAAAGGCGCGCGCTCTAACCCCGTCGCGTGCTTGATGCAGGTCGCCGAAGGTATGGAAGTGCAGACGAATACGCCCGCGCTCCGTGCATCCCGCAAGATGACCCTCGAGCTGATGCTTTCGAACCACCGTATGGACTGCCTGAGCTGCGTCAGAAGCGGCAAGTGCGAACTGCAGGCACTCTCTCAGGAATACGGCTGCGATGCGCATAAGTTCGACGGCGCACCCACCGAGCCGGACATCGACGATTCCGCGATCCACCTCATCCGCGACAACTCGAAGTGCATCCTTTGCCGTCGCTGCGTTGCTGTCTGCAAGTACAATCAGCACTGCAACGTCATCGGTGCAAACGAGCGTGGTTTCAAGACCCACATTGCAAGCGCGTTCGATCTGCCGCTCGCAACCACGTCCTGCGTCAACTGCGGTCAGTGCATCAGCGTCTGCCCGACCGGCGCGCTCACCGAACGTGACGATACCGAGAAGGTCTGGAAAGCGCTTTCCGATCCCGAAATGCATGTGGTCGTCGGTCCCGCACCGTCTGTCCGTGCACAGCTCGGCGAAGAATTCGACATGCCGATCGGCACGAACGTCGAAGGCAAGATGATCGCTGCGCTCCGCCGCCTCGGCTTCGATAAGGTGTTCGACGTCGACAACGCGGCTGACGTCACGATCATGGAGGAAGGCACAGAGCTCATCGGTCGTCTGACCAAGGGCGGCAAGCTCCCGCTGATCACGAGCTGCAGCCCCGGCTGGATCAAGTTCTGCGAGCACTACTATCCGGAATTCATTCCGAATCTGTCCAGCTGCAAATCGCCGCAAGGCATGTTCGGCGCACTTGTCAAGTCCTACTATGCCGAGAAGATGGGCATCGACCCGAAGAAGATCTTCGTCGTCTCCATCATGCCGTGCACCGCGAAGAAGTTCGAGGTGCAGCGTCCCGAACTCGGTCAGGACGGCAGACCCGACGTCGACGTATCGCTCACCACGCGTGAACTTGCGCGCATGATTCGTCGTGCGGGCATCAAGTTCGCGGATCTCCCCGACGAGGTTTGCGATCCGATGCTGGGCGTTGCTTCCGGCGCAGGTCACATCTTCGGCGCAACCGGCGGCGTTATGGAAGCTGCTCTGCGTACTGCGTACGAAGTCGTCACCGGCAAGACACTTGAGAAGGTCGAATTCCATGACGTCCGCGGCACCGCGGCGATCAAGGAAGCCGAATACGATCTCAACGGCGTCAAGGTCCGCGTTGCTGTCACCAGCGGTCTCGAGAATGCTTCGAAGCTCCTTGACATGATCAAGAGCGGCGAGAAGCAGTATGAGTTCGTCGAAGTCATGGCGTGCCCCGGCGGCTGCGTCAACGGCGGCGGTCAGCCGATCCAGCCCGGTGCTATCCGGAACTTCGTGGATCTCCGCGCAAAGCGCGCTGCAGCGCTCTATGGCGAGGACGACAACATGCCGCTTCGCAAGAGCCATGAGAATCCCGAAGTCCAGGCGCTCTATCGTGACTACCTCGGCGAGCCGAACAGCCACAAGGCGCACGAGCTTCTGCATACGCACTACACCGAGCGCGGTCTGTACAAGTAATCCAAACGACACAGAGGGCGGGAGAGCGATCTCCCGCCTTTTGCTGTGCCAAATTTCCGTATTTGAATTCATTCTATTATTTTCAAAAGAAAAAAAGGATTTTTTGGAGTTTTGGCGTATATAATTATAGAATACTTTTCGCGGAGGAACATATGGAGGAAGGATCGGTCCGAAAAATGCGTGAGGAATGGGAGAAGCAGATGCTGTCTCCGCTTGCGATGCTTTCGGTCAATACGCGCGGACGTGAAGTTCCGATGCCGCTTTGTCCGGTGAGGACAGAGTTCGTGCGGGATCGCGACCGCATTCTGCACAGCAAGTCCTTTCGCAGATTGAAGCATAAAACGCAGGTGTTCCTTGCGCCGAAGGGCGACCATTATCGCACGCGGCTGACGCATACGCTTGAGGTCACGCAGATTGCCCGGACGATTGCGCGGGCGCTGCGGCTGAACGAAGACCTTGCGGAGGCGATCGCAATGGGACACGATCTCGGTCATACGCCGTTCGGTCATGCAGGGGAGGAAGTGCTGAACGATCTTTTACCAGGCGGCTTCAAACACAATGTGCAGAGCCTGCGTGTTGTGGAAAAGCTCGAATATGACGGCAAGGGACTGAACCTCACATGGGAAGTCCGCGACGGCATCGTGAATCACACAAGCAGCGGGCATCCGGCGACGGTAGAGGGAAAGGTCGTTTCCCTTGCGGATCGAATCGCATACATCAACCATGACATCGACGACGCCATGCGAGCGGGCGTATTGACGGAAGAGGATCTTCCGCGCTCCTGTATCGAACTGTTCGGACCGACACATTCCAAGCGCATTAACAGCCTGATCATCAACGTGATCGAGAACAGCATTGACAGTCCGGAGATCCGTTTCTCACCCGAATTCGCAGAGGAGTTCAAGGTCCTTCGCAAATTCATGTTCGAACGGGTGTATTTCAACCCTGTTGCCAAAAGCGAAGAGGGAAAGGCGAAAGGCGTTGTTCGCGCGCTGTATGAATACTACTTTGCACATCCGGAGCTCTTGGATCAGGAGTATCAGAAGACGCTCGCGGAAGAGGGTAAGGAACGCGCGGTTGCCGATTTCATTGCCGGCATGAGCGATACCTACGCGATCAGCACATACGAGCACCTGTTTGTTCCGAAGAGCTGGAGCTGAACGATACTGTACAAATCTCGGAGAAAGGAGAAGTACGATGGCATTCCCGAGCGCATGGCTGGATGAACTGCTGCACAAAAACGATATCGTTTCGGTCGTATCGGATTATGTCGAATTGAAGCCGAAGGGCAGAAAGCTTTGGGCGTGCTGCCCGCTGCACGGTGAAAAGACGCCGTCATTCTCCGTTTCACCGGATAAACAGTTGTTTTACTGTTTCGGCTGCCATGCAGGCGGCACAGTCATTCAATTTGTAATGGACATGGAACGGCTGACGTTCTACGAAGCGGTCCAAAGCTTAGCCAACCGAGTCGGTATGGAGCTGCCGAATGAGATCAACGACCGCGAAATGCAGCGTCAGCGCGCATACAAGAAACGCATGATCGAGGCAAATACGGAGGCAGCGCGGTATTTTTGCAAGTGCTTTCTGGATCCGGAGATCGGTAAGGATGCACAGGCGTATGCGGCAAAGCGCGGATTGAATTCCGAGATCGTGACCAGATTCGGCATCGGGTATGCGCCGAACACCTGGGATTCACTGCTGAAGCTGCTGAAAGGGAAGGGCTATTCCGAAAAGGAACTTGTTGATGCAGGACTTCTGGTTCACAACAATGACCGCAATACGGTATATGACGCGTTTCGCGGACGGTTGATCTTCCCAATCCTCGGTGTGAACGGACAGGTGCTCGGCTTCGGTGCGCGCGTGATGGGCGACGAGAAGCCGAAATACATCAATACGGGCGATACGCCGGTCTATAACAAACGGAACAATCTTTACGGACTGTACCTGCACAAAAACGAAAAGCTCGACGATCTCATTATGGTCGAGGGCTATATGGATGTGATCGGGCTCTACAAAGCCGGAGTCAAAAACGCGGTCGCCAGTCTCGGAACGGCGCTGACACAGCAGCAGGCGAGACTTCTGAAACGCTATGTGGAGAAGGTTTACATTGCGTACGACGGCGACGCAGCCGGACAGAATGCAACGGTCCGCGGACTGGACATTCTCAAAAATGAAGGCCTTGAAGTTCGGGTCATTACGTTCCCGGACGATCTTGATCCGGATGAATACGTACAGATCTACGGCAAGGAAGGCTTTGATCGTCTGAAGGAAAATGCGCTTTCGCTCAATGCGTTCAAGCTGGAAGCGATGGCAAAGGGCTATGACCTGAACGACGAAAACGGACGTGAACGATATGCCAAGGCGGCATGCGCGTTTGTTGCGGGATTGCAGCCGATTGAACAGGAACGATACTATAAGCTGATCGCAAAAAAGACCGGATACGCACTGGAAGCGTTGCAGGCGCAGGGCTTGAGAAGCGGCGGAATACAGACGGGAGAGGGCAGAGGAACCGTTCGCGGCGGATTCCGCAGACGGATCGAAACGGATGAGGATCCGCGCGATATAACGGAACGCACGCTGGTGCTTGCCTGTCTGCATGAGCGAAAAGCGGTTGAGAGCGTAAAGAATGCCGGGGCGGAAGAACTGTTTCGCAACAAGGTATATCGCAATATGTTCAAAGCCATCTGCGAACAGGGATCAGCCTTTGTGCTCGCAAAGTACATCGGTGAGCTTCCGGATAAAGACGCGGAGATTGCTTCGGCAGTTTTGCGGGAAGAGGATGCGATCGAAAATGCTGCTGAAACGGCAGACGACTGCATTCGCAAAATGCAGAAAGAAAATGCATCGGATGAGATTGCCGAACTGCAAGCGAGATTAAATAAATCGGACTTAACAGCGGAAGAACGGAACGCTGTTTTAAAAGAGATTACCGACCGTATCAGGGCAAATAAATAAGGAGACGGGACATGGAAGAAACAAAAACCACCAAGAAAACGAAGAAGACGGCGCAGGAAGAAGTCAAAGAAACGACGGAAACGCCGGTCGAAGCAACGGAGAAGCCTGTAAAAAAGCGTGCGTCAAAGCCGAAAAAACAAGTACAGGCAGAATCCGAGCAGGCGACTGAACCTCTTGCTGCAGAAGCGACTGAAGTTGTTCCGGAAAAGCCGAAGAAGCCTGCAAAGGCGAAGAAGGTCGAACCTGCTCCGGCAGAAGAACCGACCGCAGCGCAGGAGCCGGCTACGGAACCGGAAGTAAAGACGGAACCGGCAGAAGAACCCGTTGAGATCGAAACGGTTGCAGAAATGCCGGAGCCGATCCCGGAAAAACCGAAGAAGGCATCAAAGAGCAAGAAGAAGGCGGAGAAGCCTGCAGAGGAACCCGAGAAAGAAGAATCCGATTCCGATGATGAGGACGAACCGAAACCCGTCAACGCGGAACAGAGGATTCGCGAATTGCTGGAAAGCGGCAAGCAAAAGGGCATCCTGACGTTCAATGAGGTCATGGATACGTTGAACGAGATCGGCGTCGACGCGGATCAGATGGACAAGCTCTACGGCGAATTCGAAGAGTTGAACATCGATATCGTTGAGGAAGTCGAAGTTCCTGAAGATATCAACGAGGAGATCGCGCAGATCGAGACCGTTCTTGCATCGACCGAGGGCATCAACATTGACGATCCGGTCCGTATGTATCTCAAAGAGATCGGCAAGGTTCCGCTTCTGAACGCAGAACAGGAGATCGAGATCGCGCAGCGCATGGCGGACGGCGATCTGGACGCAAAGCATCAGCTCGCGGAAGCGAACCTGCGTCTTGTCGTTTCGATTGCAAAACGTTATGTCGGTCGCGGCATGCTGTTCCTCGATTTGATTCAGGAAGGCAATCTGGGTCTCATCAAGGCGGTTGAAAAATTCGACTACCGCAAGGGATACAAGTTCTCGACGTATGCAACGTGGTGGATCCGTCAGGCGATCACCCGCGCGATCGCCGATCAGGCTCGTACGATCCGTATCCCTGTTCACATGGTCGAAACGATCAACAAGCTGATTCGCGTCAACCGTCAGCTCGTACAGGAGCTCGGCAGAGATCCGCGTCCCGATGAGATTGCAAAGGAGATGGGAATCTCGGAGGATAAGGTCCGTGAGATCCTGAAAATCGCACAGGAGCCGGTTTCGCTGGAAACACCGATCGGGGAAGAGGATGATTCGCATCTGGGCGATTTCATTCCCGACGACGATGCACCCGCACCTGCGGACGCCGTTGCAGTTGCACTGCTCAAAGAACAGCTTGTAGAAGTCCTGAATACGCTGACCCCGCGTGAAGCGAAGGTACTGCGTTTGCGTTACGGTCTCGACGACGGCAAAGCGAGAACGCTTGAGGAAGTCGGGAAGGAGTTCAACGTCACGCGTGAACGCATCCGTCAGATCGAGGCGAAAGCACTGCGCAAACTCCGCCATCCGTCCAGAAGCAAGAAACTCAAGGATTTCCTTGAATAATCGAGGCAGGTATGAATAAAGACCAAAATATCATTCTCACAGGCGACCGTCCGACCGGCAGGCTGCACCTCGGACATTACGTCGGCTCGCTGAAGCGCCGCGTGGAGCTGCAGAATTCCGGCAAGTTCGACGCGATCAACATTCTGATCGCGGACGATCAGGCGCTGACCGACAATGCGGACAATCCGGCAAAGATCCGCGACAACATCGTGCAGGTTGCACTGGACTATCTTTCGGTTGGTATCGATCCGAATAAGTCGACGATCTGCATCCAGTCCGCACTGCCGGCGCTGCATGCGCTGACGTTCTATTACATGAATCTCGTCACAACCGCGCGGCTTTCCAGAAATCCGACCGTCAAAGCTGAGATCCAGATGCGCGGCTTCGCGGACGAAGGACTTCCCGCGGGATTCTTCAGCTATCCGGTGTCGCAGGCGGCGGACATTACGGCGTTCAATGCAACCGTTGTTCCGGTCGGCGAGGATCAGCTCCCGATGATCGAACAGACGCGTGAGATCGTTGAGAAGTTCAACCGTATCTATGGTGAAACGCTTGTGTTCCCGAAGGCGCTGATTCCGGAAAACGAAACGCAGCGGCGGCTTCCCGGTGTCGACGGCAAAGCGAAGATGTCGAAATCGCTCGGGAACTGCATCTATCTGTCCGATGATGCAAAGACGGTCAAAAAGCAGGTAAACGGCAAGATGTTCACGGATCCGCAGCATCTGCGCATCGAAGATCCCGGTCACATCGAAGGGAACGTCGTGTTCACCTATCTCGATGCGCTTTCGACCGACGCACACTTTGCGGAGTTCCTTCCCGATTATGCGAATCTCGATGAAATGAAAGCACACTATATGCGCGGCGGATTGGGCGACGGAACCTGCAAAAAGTTTCTGATCAACGTTCTCGAATCCGAGCTTGCGCCGATCCGTACGGAACGCGCGAAGTGGGAAGCGGATATCGATGCGGTCTATGATGTATTGCTTGAAGGCACGAAGAAAGCAGTCGAGATCACGAACGAGACGCTTGCCCGCGTCCGTGCCGCAATGCGCATCAACTACTTCGACGATCGCGCAATCGTAAAGGAATGGGAAGCGCTCTTAAGAGCGGCAAAACAATAATGAAAACGGTTTTATTGATCGGCGCAGGCGGGGGAATGGGAACCGCCTGCGCCCGTATGCTTTCAGATGATGGGGTACGTGTGCTCGGCCTCGATCGACCAGGAGCAAAGTTGTCGGAGAGCGTTGCACCGATCATTGCGGACCTGACAGATCCGGACGCCGTTACAGCATCGTTTAAATCGGTGAAAGCACTGACGGATACGCTTGACGCGATCGTGTATATGGCGGGGATCTACGATGCGGATTCGCTCGTTGAGATCGACGAAGAAAGGATGCGCCGTATCTTTGAAATCAATGTGTTCGGCGCGTACCGCGTGATTCGGACGTTTCTGCCGCTTCTCAAAGATAAAGCGCGGATCGTGCTTATCACAAGCGAGCTTGCGGATCTTGATCCGCTCCCGTTCACGGGCCTATACGGTATCACAAAAGGGACGCTCGACAGGTATGCGTTTTCGCTTGCAATGGAGCTGCAGCTCTTGGGCATGCATGTTTCCGTCATCCGTCCGGGTGCGGTTCAAACGCAGCTTTTGGGCGGATCAGTCAATAGCATCAGATCTTTTACTGCCCGAACAGAGCATTATCCGGACGTTGCATCAGCGTTTCTGCGGGTGACGAATGCGGTTGAAGCAAAAGCTGTTTCGCCGGAAAAGGTCGCAGAGAAGGTCAAGAAGATACTGAATGCCGGGCATCCGCGTTTTGCGTATTCTCTGAACCGAAATCCGCTGCTTCTCCTTTACGGAATACTTCCGAAGCGTTTGAAACTGTTTGCAATTCGAAAAATACTGAAAGCACGATAAAAGCGGGAAGACGAGCTTCCCGCTTCATTTCTTTTTGACGAATTATGCCAGTACGATCGCGCCGTCGTCCTTGATCTGCAGTGCGCTTTCGTAGAATGCCTTGACTGCGCGGACCATATAATCCGTATCTTTGATACCGCCGGTCTCAACTGCGGAATGCATGGCAAGCTGCGCAAGCCCGATATCGACAGTCTTCATCGAAACGCGCGTGTTGCTGATGCTGCCCAGGGTTCCGCCGCCCGCAATGTCGCTGCGATTCGCAAAGTGCTGAACGGGAACATCGGCACGCGCGCAGATCTCGGCAAACAATGCTTCGGAAAGCGCGTCGGTCGCATAGCGCTGGTTTGCGTTGTGCTTGATCACGACGCCGCCGTTCAGATGAGGCGCGTTCTTTGCGTCGCTGAGCTCCGGATGGTTCGGATGCAGCGCGTGTCCGTTGTCGCACGAGAGCATCAAGGATGCGGGAAGCATTTCGGAAAGCGTATGTCCATAGAACGCAGCAACGCGGGTCAGCACGTCGTACAGGAACATACTCGCTGCGCCTTGCTTCGTCTCGCTGCCTACTTCTTCATTGTCAAACAGGGCATAGACGGGAATCGCTTTCGGCGCTTCCGCTTCCAACAAACCGGCAAGCGTCGTATAGGCACACTGCAGGTCGTCGATGCGCGGCGCACAGAAAAATGCATCATCTGCACCGAAGACGGAACCGCGCGTACGGTTTATGACATAAAGATCCATAGAGACGATTGCGTCCGGTTCCACGCCGAGACGTTCCGCAACCAGTTTTTTCACCATTCCGGGCTCTTTGGTATTGGAGAGCAGGGGAAGCGTATCGACCGCCTTGTTGTATTTATAACCATTGTTGATCTCGCGGTTGAAATGGATGCAGACGTTCGGGATCAGACAAAGATCGCGGTCAAACGTCACGACCCGCGTTTCGAACGCAGAACCGTTCTTTACGATCGCACGTCCCGCAAGGGAAAGCGGACGGTCAAACCAGCTCGAAATGATCATGCCGCCGTAACCTTCGGTGTTCAGCTTCAGATAACGATCCGCCATCATGACTTCGCTGTTTGTTTTCAGCTTGAAGCACGGCGAATCGCTGTGGCTCGCGGCGATCATAAAGCCGGGCTGCGCATCCTGCGGAACGCAAAATGCGATCAGGGAAGAACCGTTTCGCGTGATGTAATACTTTCCGCCGGGTGTAAGATCCCATACATCCTGAAAGGAGAGACGGGAATAGCCATTGGATTCCAGCATTTTCTGCGCTTCGCATACGGCGGCGAAACAGACGGGGGAATGCTCGATGAAATCAAGCAGCGCATTGGTACGGTCAAGATCGGAACGAATCATACTTACCTCCTGTGATTGATAGATTGCGAAGGCTTTTGCTGAGGCAAAGCCGGGTGTTTACGTTTTTTGTGCACAACAGCGATTTGCAGCAATACGCCGGATACCAGGAAGAGGATCGGGATAATCAGATCGAGCGTAATGAAGAGATTCTCCTTTGCCGGATCATTGCTGTCGGAAAGCGCTCTTCCCACGGTATAGACAGAAAAATCATACTCGCCGATCGCTTGCGAAAGATACAGATCTTTTTCGTTTGGTGAATCGGCAGCATTCTGTGCCTTGACGTTGCAGACAAGACAGAATATCAAATAAACGATCGAAAGAAGCAGACCGACATGCGCCAGTATGAACGCTGCCGAACGAATTCTTTTCTTCATAGCGCGCCTCCTTCAGTGATCCACAACGGCAAGGATGTCGCTGTGTGTCCGATCGTTATGTCCGAATACGGTTTTGTTCCATACCATGCTGGAGGAACCGCCGCCGTCGAGATTGTATGCCATCGTAAACTCCAATTGTTCGCATAAAGCAGACAACTCGATCAGCGTCATTCCGGGAGATTTTCCGTTGCCGCGATTCCTTCCGCCGTAATCGATCATTTCACGCGTGCCGAGGACGACGACCAAAGCGTAATGACCCGGTTCATAATAGCCGAGAGCCGTACGAGGATTGATCTTTCCCAGGTTGGAGTTGAATTTCGTTTTTGCGGTTCCGTCGTCGTTCAGAAGCTTCGGACCGAAATAGAACGCCTGACGCGGATAGCGTCCGATGATCTCGTCATAGTCGATGCGATCCGTGACGCAGTCATAAACCTGCATGGTCCCGTCGCTGTACAGAACACAAAGGTCTCGGGAGAACCTTGTTTGACGCGAACCATCCTTCGGATACAGCTGTGCACCGTTTCGGATAATGATGCCGTCTTCGATCTTTCCGGAATTAAAGTTATCTCCGTTCACGGAAACGATCGCGTTGATCTGCGAGGCATAGACCTGCGTCTTTACGTTTCTCCTGAAGGACAGGCTGAAATTGGTCGTAAAGCAATTAATATCGCGAACATAGATATCCGCAAGCTGATATTCAAGTTTTCCCTTTTTATAGTGATAGATATCTACAGCGGCATTTTTCCCGCTGTAGGAGTAAATCAAAGCCTTCTGTGTACCGTCTGAAAGCGTTTCGACGACGTTGGACTTGTCATAAGTCTGAACAGACGGGGTGTCGGAGTACTTTTCCGGGAATTTGCTGTCCAAAGGAATGACGGGTGCAGGCGTCGATACCGGTGCATCGGATGATAATTCGGGATCCTGCGTTTCGATTGTCGGCGTCGTTCCGTCGTCAAATCCGGGAGCGGGCAAATACGTCGGGCTTTCGGTGGGAACGGGCGTCGGAAGGCGATATTCTTCGATTGCGTTGTGTTCTGCAAGGGAAGTCGTACATGTTTTTAAATACATAGTCAAAGATAGCGCGCAAAACAGAATCACATCGCAAAGGATGATAAACAGCATTCTGCTTTTATGAAAATAATGCTTTCGGAATGCGCCGACGATCAACAATAAATCGTACAGAAGAACGGACAAAACAAACAATACCGGGATCGCGATCGGAAGCCAGCGCATGTTATGCGAAATAAAGCCGTGCGGATTATAGTAATCCAGCAGGTGGAACAGAATATAGACCGCGGAAAACACGATCCCGAGGTTCAGAAGAATGACGGCGATCAAACGAATCGCCGTCAGTGTTTTATTTGAGAGAACAGCTTTCCTTTCCGACATAGTCTTTGATCACTGGTTTTTACCACGGAACACAAATGTGCGCTGCAGCATAAAGGAAACCGGATAGCAGATCAACTGAGAAAGAATATTGGCAAGCCATGCAGGTATGCCGGCACGCGTAAACAATTCGATGAACAGCCAGTTCAGAAGCAAGACAAAAATCGCCGAAAGCGCATATTTCAGCAGATTTCGTTCGTGGCGTGAACCGTCAAATACGAATCGACGGTTCAGCAGATAATTGCAGAAGCCGGAAATAACTCTTGCCAAAACCAGCGATACCATGCGAAGCACGGATCCGCCTCCTACAAAGATGATCGGATTCAGGGCAAGCAGCGTTTCAGACCATTTCTGAGAGACTTCACGCTGAAAAGAGAACATTTCCTTTGCCACATGAAATCCGCCGAATATGGCGACTGTCCCGTAGAAGATCAGACAGAAGCTGAGAAAGTCGATCAGAAAGCTCACAAAAGACGTCGACATAAACTTCAGAAACGTCGGACCGAGGAATTTAAAGATGACTTTATAGATTTTAGCGGAATCTCGCAGCGTATCGAAATGGGAAGAACTGTTATCATCGATATACACTGTTTCGATCGGTACTTCATAAACGCCCGTACCTTTGGTACAGCAATGCAGCAGCTGATGGATCTCATATTCATAACGATCTCCATGCAACGAAAGCATTTCGGAAACACGACTGACGCTGAAGGCTCTGAGCCCGGTCTGGGTATCGTAAACCCGCTTTCCGGTTGTCAGCCGGAAAACACCGCGTGTGATACTGTTTCCGATACGGCTGCGGATCGGGACCTTTCCTTTAAAACGACGGGATCCCGTAATCAGAACGTCGGGATGTTCTTCGTAGGCGGAACACACATTCATACAATCCGGCATCAAATGCTGACCGTCTGCATCAACGGTCAGAATCCCTTCGGAAGCCGGAAATTGCTCTGCAATATATGCAAAAGCGGTTTTCAATGCAGCGCCTTTGCCTTTGTTCACCTCGTGTGTGAGAAGGGTGACCCGCTCAAACGCACACACCGCTTCAAAGATCGGAATGCAGTTTTCACTGCTGCCGTCGTTCACGACGACAATAGGAAATGATGTCTGTTCTGTAAAGTCTTTGAGTACGCCCAGAAGCTTTTCATCCGGTTCATACGCAGGTATAACAACGATCATGCGCTAACCTCCTAAAATATCAGTTTACATTATATCACAGTTTTACAGAAATAAAAAGCAATATTTTTGACGAATTTCTCAGAGATTTCAAAAAGAGAGTACTGTTTTCGTTTGTAAATCATTATTTGCGTCGTTTTTGTAAAATGTTCGTAACGAATACTGTTTTCAATGGAATTCTTACAACAAAGAGTGTACAATATAATAAAGGATTTCCGAAAGGATTATTGATATGAATAAGAAAAGGATCATTCTTTTTATATCGATCGCGATTTCTGCAATTGCGTTGGGCGTTGCCGCGGCATTGCTGTTTAATTCTCTGGGAAGCGGATCTGCTTTCCGAAACGGTTCATGTAGCTCTCGGAATCGTACCGGTGAGGGACGGGAAACGCCTGCTCCTACGACGGATCCGAACCTTATCGTTATTACAACGGAGGAACCCGAATCCGCGCCTACTTCCGAACCAGAGAATACGGAGGCACCTACGCCTGAACCGACCGAGGTTCCGATTGATCCGTATAAAGAATTGATGGAAAAGGCAGATACATCCATGATGAAGGATATTGTCAATATCCTTTTGATCGGTGTTGACTATTCCACGGAACGTGAGACATGGAGCGGAAAAAAGGAATGGCATTCGGACGTAATGATCGTTCTGGCTGTTAATTTCGAGGAGAACCGCGCCGATCTGATCTCGCTCCCGCGTGATACCTATGCGAATATTCCGGACGTGAAAGGAATTTACAAGCTGAACGCTTCACTGAATTGCGGCGGCGGACTGTATAACGATGACGGGACCGTGAATCCACAGGGACTTGAAAAGGTCTGTGACGCAGCGGAATGGATGCTCGGAGGAATTGACGTCGATTACTATTATGCTGTGACCATGACTTCGCTCAAGGATCTTGTGGATCTGTGCGGCGGATTGGAATACGATATGGACATCAGCTTCAAGATCCAGGGACGTTCGTATGAAAAGGGCATGCAGCATGTTAACGGACAGGGATTCCTTGATTATTGCCGCGTCAGAAAGGCGCAGAACGGTCTTCCGGCAAACGAACAGGGTGATTCAAACCGTGTGAACCGCCAGAAGCGTATGCTGATCGCTTTGTTCAAGCAAATGAAAGCAGATCAGCTGATTACACAGATTCCCGAGATCATCGACACGTTTGATGGAGATTTATTTACGAACTGTACGTTTGGTCAGACAGCTGCACTGGCTGCGTTTGCTTACAATTTAGATCCGGAAAACATCGGCATGTATTCCATGAGCGGATCTTCACACTCGCTGTTTCAGTGGAATTTCTGCTTTACCGATCAGTCAAACCGAGTCGATATCATCAAAAAAGTCTATAACGTAAGTGCAAAGCGATACGGTCAGTATACACTGTCATATGCGCGTTATCGTTGGTGCGATATGCTTTACGATAAGTATAAGGATATGCTTGATCCTCTTACAAAATATGTGCAAAAGCTGATCGACGAGGATAATAAGCTCCCGGAAGATACGTCTTCGCCGTCGCCTTCCGATGAACCGACGAATACGCCGACAGAATCGCCGACGGACCCGGATACGCCTCCGCCGACCGATCCGACGACCCCGCCTCCGACCGATCCGCCGACGCCTCCGCCGACCGACCCGCCCACGCAGCCGCCTGCTCCGACCGATCCGCCTGATGACGGAGGGGATTCGGATTCCGCCCGTTCGATAGGATATCAAGGTTTCAGGATCATGTTTGAATCGGACGGCAAAACGCGCAAGTATACGCAAGAGCAGCGAGATCTCTTTGAGCGGTATAAGACTTGTGTCAGCGAGTTGAACTCGCTGCATAAGGAAGCGGATAAGCAGGCAAAGAAAGCAAGAAACGGCAGCAGCAATTCTTTGAATTCCGTAGGTCAATCTTATCTGAGCAAACTTGCAGAGGTCCAGACTCTGGCGATCGAACTTGCAAAGGAGTTTGAGTACAATAAAGTTAAGAACTTTACAACTCCGTTCGCCCCGACGGCTACCGGTTGGAGCAGCTCTCCGTGGGCAGTCAATTACGGACGAAATAAAAACTTTAATGAAGTGATCGTCGACTTCAACTAAATTCTATATTGACATTCATCGAAACAGATGCTAAATTTATTTTGATAAATATCGAAATGAAAGGAGGCGTCTGTTTTGTGTATTTTGGAACAGTATAATGCCGCGTTGGACGAAGCAGCACAGGAAGAAACCGCGCTTGCCGCAGAAGCGAGCGCATGCGGAAATGAGCGATTAAAATCAATCCATCTGATGAAAGCAAGCATGCTCGGCGATATGCTGAAGGTGCTCGGTCGTGTGGAACATGAAGGGAAGAAACCGAAAGCGCTTGAAACGCTGATCGATTCTTTCAATGAAGAATCGGAGCGTCAGCACAAACTTGGCGACTATGATGCTGCCGACAGAGCAGAACAAAAAGCGATCACCGTTCAGTTTGCGCTCGATCGGTTGCGGGAGATTGAAGACAATGGAGCATGAGACATTATGCCTACTGAAGACGGTGGCGGATGAAACGCGTATAAGGATCCTTCGCGCACTATACGAAAAGGATTGCTACGTTGAACTTCTGTCGGAACGATTAAACCTTTCGGCTGCCACCGTTTCATTCCACATGAAAAAGCTGCAGCAGGCAGGCCTTGTGGATTCGCGCCGTGAACAGTATTATACGATCTATTCTGTTCGTCGCGATATATTCCGTCATACCCTTGAAGAATTGATCCTTGAAAAGGACGGGGGAGAAACAGCTGAAGCGCTCCGGGAAGAACAATATCGACGCAAGGTGCTGAAAAGCTTCATGCCGAACGGTATTTGCGAACAAATGCCTGCACAGCTGAAAAAAAGGATTATCGTTTATCGGGAGATTTTTTCAAACTTTGAAGGCGGACGAACTTATACGGAGAAGGAAGTCAACGAGATCATTGCGCGGATCCATGCAGATTACTGCACGGTCCGGCGGGGATTTATCGGAATGGGATGGATGCAGCGAAACAACGGTATCTACACTGTGAATCCGCATCCGGATAATGATCATTACGAGGATATCAATATGTAACAACAAAAAGCGCGATTGCATTTCTGCAATCGCGCTTTAGTTTTATCCTCTCAAAAGCCGTATCATTTCGGTGGGATCCGGCGCTTTGAATACAGCGCTTCCGGCGACAAGCACATCAGCACCGGCTTCGATACACTGTTTTGCAGTAATCGGGTTTACGCCGCCGTCGACTTCGATCAAAGTATTCAGATTCCGCATTCCGATTTCGGCACGAAGCTGACGGATCTTGCTCAAGGTCTCCGGAATAAAGGATTGTCCGCCGAATCCCGGGTTTACACTCATAAGCAAAACCAGATCGCACTCCGGGAGCAGATACATACAGGCACTGATCGGCGTAGCCGGATTCAGAACGACGCCAGCTTGCATGCCCGCAGCATGGATCGCCTGCAACGCGCGATGCAGATGCCGCTCCGATGATTCTACATGAATGGTCAGTATATCGGCGCCTGCTTTGCGGAACGGTTCGATCCAATCGGAAGGATGTTCGACCATCAGGTGCACGTCGATCGGAAGGTCGGTAAGCGGTCGCAGCGCTTTACACATATCCGGACCGAACGTGATATTCGGCACGAAATTTCCGTCCATCACGTCGAAATGGATCCAATCGGCGCCCTGCTCTTTGAGATGAAGAACTGCATCGCCCATAGCGGCAAAGTTTGCAGAGAGGATCGACGGAGCAATTTTAATCATATCTGTGCTTCCTCCTTAGTTGATAATCCAAAGCAATCTCACGATATCGTTCATAACGTCCTTCTGACAGCGTTCCGGACGCAAGCAAAGGCTTGACCCCGCAATCGGGTTCTGACAGATGCATACATCCCGGAAAACGACACGGATCGGCAAGCGAAAACTCCGGATAGCATTCATTCAGTTCGTTCTGTTCAAGACAATCGGTCTCAAACATGGAAAATCCCGGTGTATCAAGTACAGCACCGCTCTCGTATGGCCACAGCTCAGCATGACGTGTCGTGTGTTTTCCGCGTTCTGTTTTCCGAGAAAGATCTCCGGTTTCAAGGCAGAGATCAGGAATCAAAGCGTTGAGCAGTGAAGACTTTCCCACTGCAGACTGTCCTGCGAAACAGGTTACTTTTCCTTTGAGACGCGCCTGCAGCGAATTCATTCCTTCGCCTGTCCGAGCGCTTACCAACAGCGTATCGAACATTTTATAATCCGCAAGAAATGCTTGAAGGATCGTCTGATCGGCGCAGTCTGTTTTGTTTAAGACCGGAATGGGATTGATGCACATGCGCTTTGCAGCAATGATCATACGATCGACAAGGAGCCAATCCGGCGCGGGAACGGAGGCAGAGACGACAATCATCAGCTGATCGACATTTGCGACAGGAGGGCGAACGAGCAGATTCCTGCGAGGAAGAATCTCGCACAGCTGCGCATAGCCTTGTTCTTTTCGCTCGATCAGAACATGGTCACCGACTGTCGGCACAAGTCCGTTTCGTCGGAACGTACCGCGCGCCTTGCTCGTTACAAGCTCTCCGTTCTCCGTCAGAACTTCATAGAAGCTTCCGATCCCTTTTATCAGTAATCCCGGTTCCGTCATTTGGCAAATGTGATCGTCTGCGGCGAAGATCGGACTTCACCGTTGACGTATAAGTTCAGAGTTCTTGTCACAGGTTCGTGACTGCGGACCGTTGCGGTAACCGTTATTTCGGTTGATTGCTTCTGAAGCTGCTGCGAACGCAGAATCACGCGGAACGGGATATCTTCAAAATTCACCGTTTCATAGCCGATCTCTACAAGATTGACGGGTTCATCGTTTTCAAGAGAGAGCGTAAAGGAAATATCGGCCTTATAAGAGCCGAGAGATTTCCGATAGATCTTCAGACGAATCGGCGTATCGGTTGCGAAGGCAATATCGGAACGGGAAGGCATGTGCGACGGTTCCGGTGAAGGCGTTACGTCCGATGCCTCGATGGTATAGATCGTAGAGGGGGTCTCTGCATAGGAAACACTATCCTCCTCCGGTACGGCAGTCGTTTCTGCAACAACGGTTTCGGAATCAGAGGTAGAAGTGGCTGCTGTTGTCGGCTCGGGCGTATCTTCCGGCGTGGGGGAAACAGTGAAATCCGGTGCAGTGGGAGACGGTGTAATCTCTGCCTGCTCATACAGAATCGCGTTAATGCCGTCGGACGCGGAAATAGATACTACCGTATTGACCTGCGTACCTTCCTGTACCTGATCTGTAAATTCAACGATCAGATTTGTGAAGCCGTATTCCGTATACAGAATGCGCAAAGTATCGTCAAGCGAATATCCGAGAAGGTTCGGGACTTTTTCACTTGTGACTGTAATCTCGGTCGGTGCCGGAGTTATCTCCGAATAGGTTGTTTCGACGATCGGAACATGTTCAGTGTTTTCATCTTCCGTTATCGGTTGTACTTCGCTTCTGCAGGATGTCGCATAAATCAAAACAAAGATTCCGATCAGCAGAATCGGCAAAAAGACACACATGGCGATCAGAACATAGATGGATGGACGATGCGTATCCTTCTGCCCGTTTTCATCAAGATCGTTGACAAACGTACCGTTCGGATCGGATAAAGATCGAACAAGATCCGAACGCATAGCGCGAGCGGTGGCGTAACGGTTTTCCGGCGCTTTTTCGAGCGATTTCAGTACGATGTCGTTCAGAGACTTCGGAAGGTCCGGTACAAGCTCGATCGGCGGCACCGGCTTTTCCTGCAAATGCATCAGAGCAACGCTGACGGTGGAATCCGCTTCAAACGGAACGGTCCCGGTCAGCATTTCATACAGGCAAACACCGACGGAGTATAGATCGCTTTGCTCTGTTGCAATCACGCCTTTAGCCTGCTCTGGCGAGATATAATGGACAGAGCCAAGCACTTTCTGACCGGAAAAAGTGACGGTTGAGGCCTTTGCTTCGCGTGCGATCCCGAAGTCAGCAAGCTTTATGCGGCCTTTGTCCGTAACGATCACGTTCTGAGGCTTGACGTCACGGTGAATGATCCCATGCTGATGCGCTGCGGAAAGCGCGTCAAGGATCTGGCAGGTGATACCGATCGCGGTACGGACCGGCAAAGCGCCGTTCTTTTCAATCAGATCCTTTAACGTACGTCCCTCAACGTACTCCATAACAAGGTACGGCATGCCGTTATGCGTGCCCGCTCCGTAAGCGCGAACAATATTCTCGTGAGAAAGTGCAAGGATCGCGTTCGCTTCGCGTGTAAAACGGCGCAGGAATTCCGCATCCTCACGGAATTCCTCTTTGAGCATCTTGATTGCGACGTAACGGCGATTGCTCATGTTGATCGCCTTATAGACGTGCGCCATTCCGCCGCTGCCGATCAGCTCAACGATCCGGTATTTACGGTCGAGGATCGTTCCTATCATTCGTTGCCTCCGTCGTTTTTCACCAAAACAACGGTGATATTGTCACGGCTGCCTGCTGCAATAGCGCGTTCGATCAACGCGGCGCAGGCCGCATCCAGATCGGTACAATTCTGAAGATACATTGCCATCTCGCTGTCATCCAGTACGCCGCACAAACCATCCGAGCAGAGCAGGAGCATATCGTCGCGTTTCCATTCGCAGGAAAAAATATCTGCAGGCACACGCTTTTCGGTGCCGATCGCCCGCGTGATCAGATTGCGGCGCGGATGCGTTTTTGCTTCTTCGGCAGTAATTGCACCGCGACGAACAAGCTCCGCCACAAAGGAATGATCGTGTGTAATCTGATGCATCGATTCACCGTCAAAATGGTAGAGACGGGAATCGCCGATATTTGCAGCTATGAATTCGTCGTCTCGCAGGATTGCAGCAACAAGCGTACACCCCATGCCGTACATTTCATCGAACTGAGAAGCTCGGCTGTGTACGGCGTTGTTTGCTTCGACAAAAGCGGAGGATAGAGCTGCTTCGGCGTCTGCATGATTGCTCAGCAGCATTTCTCTGAGGGTGTCCACAGCCAGCTTGCTTGCAACTTCGCCCGCCTGATGACCGCCCATTCCGTCCGATACGGCAACGGCGTCCAACGTATCGGTGTGCATCAGCAAATAACAGTCTTCATTCTGCGGTCTGAGACCGGTTTCCGTTTTACCCGCGAATCTCATTGAGAACCCTCCTTCGTAATTGTCCGCATGCGCCTTCGATATCGGCGCCCATTTCACGACGAACCGTCGCAGAGATATGCATGGATTCCAGCCATTCCCGGAATTGATGCGCATAAGTTCTTGTTACACCGTCCAGCCCGCGTTCTTTAACCGGGTTGAGCGGAATCAGATTGACGTGACAAAGCATTCCCTTCAGCCTTGCAGCGAGCGCTTTGGCGTCCGCTTCGGAATCATTCTTTCCACCGATCAATGCGTATTCGAAAACAACACGGCGACCGGTTCGCTCGGAATACGCCTTCGCAGCTTCCAGAACCTGTTCGATCGGATAGGCCTTGTTGATCGGCATCAGCTCGCTGCGCACTTCATTGCTGTGCGCATGCAGTGAAACAGAGAGCGTTATGTGCGGGGCGTCGTCGATCAGACGATAGATTTTCGGAACGATCCCGCAGGTGGAAAGGGAAATGTTCCGCGCACTGATGTTCGGACCTTTTTCGCTCGTTACCCGCTTCAGGAACATCACGACGTTATCGTAATTATCGAACGGCTCTCCGCTGCCCATCAGGACAATGTTCGTTACCGTACGCGGTTTTCCTTCCGCGGGCGGTTCATCACGCTCAATCTCTGCGATAAAGGAGAGCATTTCGCCGTGGCGGAGAGAACGGACGCAGCCTTCGAGCGTACTTGCGCAGAATTTACAGCCCATATTGCAGCCGACCTGGGTCGAAAGACAGACCGTGTTTCCGTACGAATACCGCATCAGCACGCCTTCCACCAGATTCCCGTCTTCCAGTTCGAACAGATACTTGATCGTACCGTCTTTCGGAGAGACACGTTTATCGAAAATACGCGCGCCGCCGAACGGGATCGTAGCAAGCTTGTCCCGCAGATCCTTCGGAAGGTTTGTCATCTCCTGCGGACGCACGCCTTTATAAAGCCAGTTCTGAACCTGACCGATGCGGAATTTCGGAACACCGAAAGAACCGACAGCGTCGGCAATCTCTGTTTCGGTCATGTCCATCCAATACATCGTTTCAGCTCCTTCTCAATCTTGCATAATAAAATCCGTCTGTTCCGTCACGCGTTGGCAGAAGCTGCCGTTGTTCTTCCGGTGTGAATTCCGGATGATTCAATAAAAACGCTTCTATACGCTCACCGTTTTCACGCTTCACAATCGTACAGGTCGCATAAACGAGTACGCCGCTGCTGCGCACATACCGGGAACAGGCGTTCAGGATCGCATCCTGCGTTTTTACCAAAGCATCAATATCCGATTCCGATTTATGCAGACGGACATCGGGCTTTTCGGATAAAAGACCGAAACCGCTGCAGGGAACATCCAGCAGTACGGCGTCGAACTGACCTTCATAACGCGGATCATACACCGCGGCGTCGCGACAACAGGTTTCGGCGGTTACGCCAAGTCGGGCAAACGTTTTGTCCATCAGATCTTTTCGATGCGGATGCAGTTCCCATGCAGTGATCTGTGCCGTATTTTCCGACAGCGAAGCAAGATATGCGGATTTTCCGCCGGGTGCGGCGCAAGCATCGAGAATCTTTTTATGATGCACATCGCCGAGCGCGCGGCAAATCAGCATCGCGCCTTCGCCCTGTATGGCAAGCTTGCCATCAAGAAAGAGCGGATCATGCGCAAAGTCGAATCCCTCCGCAAGCCGAAGTCCGTTCGGATCGAGACGACAGTATTCAGACGATACCGGCAAAGCCGCTTTCAGCATGTCCGTCGTGAACGGATACTGTGCATGTACGACTGTGCCGAGAGGCTTCTGGGACAACAGTGCTTCCGTCTCCGCATCGCCGTATTCAGTGATCCATTCGGAAATCAGAAACGCCGGAACGCCGTAACGAATCGAAAACCGCTCAATAGGATTCGAAGGCAACGGGGGAAGGGCGTCGCGCTCGCGGTCCAGCCGACGCAGAACGGCGTTCACTAGTCCGCAGCAGTCTTGTTTTCCGGTCTGTCGGCATAGCTTCACGGCTTCGTCGATCGCAGCATGCGCAGGCGTATCTAGATACAGGAGTTCTGTCCCGGACATTCGAAGAAGATTCCGTA
>CADAPG010000007.1 GCA_902789675.1 uncultured Eubacteriales bacterium | reverse complement strand
TGCAGCCGAATGAAGAATTGAAGACGCTGCAGGATTCCGGCAACTTCAGCAAGCTCATGGCGATGCAGGAGGAATTGAAGACCCTGCCGTTCGGCGAGGTATGGAACGAATACTGCCGCCGCTGCAACAAGCCCATCGACGGCGCATGGTATCCGGAGATCGAAGCATACGAAAAGCAGGTTTTGGCAACAAGGAAATGACGCGAGCGACGGACAACCC
The DNA here is from genome assembly GCA_902789675.1 of uncultured Eubacteriales bacterium. Classification (GTDB taxonomy): domain Bacteria; phylum Bacillota; class Clostridia; order Christensenellales; family CAG-138; genus UBA3792. Next base: position 38,770 of record CADAPG010000007.1, on the reverse strand, counting down.
CTCAGTCGGCATACGCCGACAGCTCCCCTTGCACAGGGGAGCCAAGGGATTGAACACATCTTGCGTATCTTGTACGTATGCATCGATTTATGAATTCGAGCATGCTGAAACGCATGCCTCCCCTGTGTAAGGGAAGACGGCAGCCGAAGCGGAGCAAGGCTGTCGGAAGGGTTGTCAATGAATTGCACTGACGCGCATGAATTGTCCAAAGGACATGAATTGACGCCGCGGGCGTCATGAAAGGAATAACATTATGAAAAACATTCTGAACGCACCGTTTCTGATCGAAATGATCCGCACGACGACGAACATGTACAACCATGGCTGGGACGAGCGCAACGGCGGCAACATCAGCATGCTGCTGGACGAAGCGGAGGTACGCAGGTACCTGACCATCCCCGCGATCGTCCGCACGATCCCGACCGGCTTTGCCGCACCGGAGCTGGACGGAAAGATCTTTCTTGTCACCGGCACGGGCAAGTATTTCAAGAACGTGCAGTACGATCCCGCAAAGAATCTCGGCATCGTCCGTCTTGCGAAAAACGGCACGGAAGCGGAAGTGCTTTGGGGCTTCTCGGACGGCGGCAAATTCACCTCGGAGTTTCCGGCGCATATGATGAGCCACGTCGCGCGCATGCGGGTGAACCCCGAAAACCGCGTGGTCATGCACTGCCATCCGGCGAACCTCCTTGCCATGACCTATGTACACGATCTTGACGAGAAGGCGTTCACGCGCACGCTGTGGCAGATGTGCACCGAATGCATCGTGGTGTTCCCGGACGGTGTGAACGTGCTGCCGTGGATGCTCTGCGGCACGAACGAGATCGGTCTCGCGACCGCAGAGAAGATGGAGACCGCGCGCCTTGTCGTCTGGGCGCAGCACGGCGTCTACGGCGCGGGCAAGGATCTCGACGAGACCTTCGGGCTCATTGAGACCGCAGAGAAGGCGGCGGAGATCTGGATGAAGATCGCGCATCTGCCGATCGTCAACACGATTACCGACGCGCAGATGCATGAGCTCGAAGCCCATTTCGGCGTCAAAGCACGGGAAGGGTACCTTGCGGAATGACGTTTCGGCGGCTGCGGGGCGGACTTTGAAGGGTCCGCGCTGCGGCCGTTTTTTTGCGGCAGTTTGTTCGGTGATTCTTTGCGGACGGGATTCGTTAACGCCTTGCGCTTTCCGAAGATATCGTGTAAAATAATATACAAACAAACGCGAAAGGATGACGGATATGAAAACGTGGACCAAGGAAGAACGTTATCGCGTGCTGAAAAGCGCAGAGGAGGTCCGTGATCTCCATGAGCGGATCGCACAGTCGGATTACCGTCAGCAGTACCATATTCAGCCGGTCACCGGGCTTCTGAACGATCCGAACGGCTTCGTCTTCCACGACGGGGTATGGCATCTGTTTTATCAATGGTGTCCGTGGGGCGCGATGCACGGGCTGAAATACTGGTACCACACCGTTTCAAAGGATCTTGTGACCTGGAAAAACGCGGGCGTCTGCATCCGTCCGGACACGGAATTCGACAATAAGGGCGCGTATTCCGGGTCCGCGCTGCCCACGGAGGACTCCGTATGGCTGTATTATACGGGCAATCACCGGGATGAGGATTGGACGCGCAGACCCTATACCTGCCTTGTGAAGCTGAAGGACGACGGCACGGCGGAAAAGCTGCCGCCGCTGTTCGGTCCGAACCCGGATTACACCGAGCATCAGCGCGATCCGAAGATCATCCATAACGAGCAGAACGGCAGGTACTATCTCGTCATCGGCGCACAGACCAGGGAGAAGAAGGGCTGCGTCATCGTGTACAGCTCCGACAATCCGACGGAGGGCTGGCAGTTTGCGGGACAGCTCAAAGTTCCGGGGTTCGAGGACTTCGGCGATATGTGGGAATGTCCGTCGATCGAAACGATCAGCGGGTACGACGTACTGATCTTCTGTCCGCAGCACCTGAAGCTGCCCGGCAGGGGCGACAGCGTGCATCACAACGGGTACCTTCTGGGGCACATGAACTGGGACACGCTGACCTTCACCCCGGACAATACCCGCTTCCATGTGCTCGACTTCGGGTTCGATTCCTATGCTGCGGAGTGCGCCGCGAATCCGAACGATAAGAACAAGGCGACGCTCGTTGCGTGGATGGGACTGCCGGACGCGTCCTATCCGACCGACGAGGAGGACTGGTCCGGCTGCCTGACGCTGCCGCGCGAGCTCAGAGTGCGGGACCGTCGTTTGATTCAGCAGCCGCTTGACGTGCTTCGGGCGCTTCGCGGCAAAAAGATCGATCTCGAGGCCACGGATCTCCTTCCGCGCGTGTGCGAACTGGAGCTGATCAGCCGCGGCGGCGACCTGAACCTGAGGCTCTTTGCGAAAGCGGACGGCACGGGCGGGCTTCGCATCGACTACGACGACACGGAAAAGACGATTACGGTCGACCGTTCCGAAATGGCGCGGCGCTTCAACACGGAGCAGGGGGAGGCGCGCGTCCGTCCACTGCCGAAGGGGCTATTCCATCTGCGGATCTTCATCGATCGCAGCTCGATCGAGATCTTTGTCAACGACGGCGACGCGGTGTTCTCGTCGCGCATCTTCCCGACGGCGGGCGAAAAACGCCTGTTCACCCACGGCGACGCCTCGATCCATCTGTGGGAGCTTGAGCGCGCGGTCACGGACGATTTCAGGATCGAATGATTCAAATACGAACAAATAAAAAAGCACGCGGTCCGCGTGCTTTTTTTGACGGTTTGATCAGAGCTGACTGCGCAGCAGCGCGACCGCAACGTCGTTGACGTTCGTGCCCGTGGGACCGGTCATGATGAGACCGCCGGTCTTTTCGAGCGCGTGATAGGCGTCGTTGTTTGAAAGGACCGCGTCGACGGTCAGCCCGTGCGCCTTCAGTTCCCGCACGGTATCGCCGTCGGCATAACCGCCCGCGGCGTCGGTCGGTCCGTCGGTCCCGTCGCTGCCGACCGAGAAGACGGCGGCGTTCGGCATGTTCGCAATGCCGGCGGCGGCGGCAAGCGCCAGCTCCTGGTTGCGTCCGCCGAGTCCCTTTCCGACGAGCTTCACGACGGTTTCACCGCCGGCGATGAACGCGAGCGAGCGATTGTCGGAAGCATGCGTTTTCAGGATCGAGGCGAGGAAGCTGCCGGCTTCCTTTGCCTGGCAGCACAGCTGATCGGTCAGCAGGATCGGCGTATAGCCAAGCGCCGTGCACGTTTTTTCCGCTGCGGCGCAAAGCTCGCGCACACTGCCGTTGATCTGCGAGCGGACGTTGTTGAGCACCTTCGGCGTTTCGATCGCAAGCAGGGCGCGTGCCGCGTCGCTCATTCTGAGATCATATTTCTTTGCAATGCGCTGCGCGTCCTCCGCCGTGGTGGAATCGGGGCAGGCGGGTCCGGACGCGATCATGTCCAGCGGATCGCCGAGGATGTCCGAAAGGATCACGGCTTCGACCCGCGCGGGCCACACAAACTGCGCAAAGCGACCGCCCTTGACGGCGGACAGACGTTTGCGGATCGTGTTGATCTCGGTGATGTCCGCGCCGCAGGCAAGAAGCTGACCGGTGATGTCCTGCAGCTCCGCGGCAGGAACGAGCGGCTTTTCAAACAGCGCGCTGCCGCCGCCCGAAAGCAGGAACAGAACGGTGTCCTCCTCCTTGAGATCGGCGACGAGATCCAGCGCCGCCTGTGTGCCCTTGAACGAGTTTTCGTCGGGAACGGGATGACCGGCTTCAAAGCAGTCGAAGTTTGCGATCGGACCCATGACGTGCTCATACTTGGTCACGACCACGCCTTTTTCGATGCGGTCACCGAGCGCGTCGGACGCAGCCTTTGCCATCTGCCATGCCGCTTTGCCCGCGGAAACGAGCAGAACGCGTCCCGAAAACGTCATCCGCTTCAGCGCGCGCTGCACGGCGGCGTCGGGCTGTACGGCGGCGATCGCTTCCCTTATGATCTGATTTGCGTGGGAACGTAATAACTGATTCAAATTGCCTCCCTTGAATGAAAACCTGCTGCCGCATTTGACAGCGCGAAGTTTGTTCGGATCGGCAGAGCGTCGAAGCTGATCAATTGCATCCTGTATACTGATTGATCGGTGTGAATTTATAATAGCAGACCGACTTTTCGTTGTCAATTGAAATACAGGATGCCGGATCCTGTGCAAAATGTCTGCTTCAACGGAAACGAATAGTTGTATGGGATTTTCCTTGCATTCACTTTGCTTATACGGTATACTGAATTATGAATATGAATACGATCAGACTTGATGAACAGATTGACGAAGGAGGGGAAAGCATAAATATGAGAATCACGACCATCGGTGAGATCTTGATCGACATGACGCAGACGGGAACGGACGCGAACGGAAACGCGGTTTTTGCCGCGATCCCGGGCGGCGCGCCGGCGAATCTTGCGGTTGCCGCGCGCAAGCTCGGCGTGGAGACCGCCTTTGTCGGATGCGTCGGCAACGATCCGTTCGGCGAGATCCTGAAACGGACGCTGCTGCAGTACAACGTCGATACGAGCGGGCTGCAGGTCACCGACCATGCCGACACGACGCTTGCCGTCGTGACCGTCGATCCGCACGGCGAGCGCAGCTTTGCGTTCTGCAGAAAACCCGGCGCGGACACGCAGATCGGCCGCAGAAAAGCGCTTGCGGCGGTCCGGCATACGGACATCCTGCATTTCGGCAGCGTTTCGCTGGCTTCGACCGCCTGCCGTGAAACGATCATCTCCGCGGTGAAGCAGGCAAAGGCGGACGGCGCGCTGATCACGTACGACCCGAACTACCGCGCTTCGCTTTGGAACAGCGAAGGGGATGCGATCGGGATCATGCGGTCGGTTCTGCCGCTCTGCGATATCGTGAAGATCAGCGAGGAGGAGACCCTGCTGCTGACGGGACGCGAAGCGCCGAAGGAAGCCGCCGAAGTGCTGATGGATCGCGGTGTGAAGCTTGCGGTCGTGACGCTCGGCGCAAACGGCGCTTACTGGAGATACGGCAGGGAATCCGGCACGGTCCCGGGATTCAAGGTAAAGGTTGCGGACACGAACGGCGCGGGCGACACGTTCTTCGGCGCGTTTTTAAGCCGCATTGCAAAACACGGCGGGCTCAACGACCTGACGCCGGAACGGATCGGATGCTATGTGCGCTACGCGAACCGCGCGGCGTCGATCACCGCGAGCCGACCCGGCGCGATCCCCGCCATGCCGACCGAAGACGAACTTACGGAGGAATAAGCAAATGATGGAACGCGAGCATTGGGCGCAGGAGTTTATCGCGCGCTACGTCCGGTATGAGGACGAGATGAAGTGGCTTTACTGCGAACTGTACCACAACGACATGAAGGCATACCGGCACTTCGTCGATATGCTGTACCGCGCCTATGAGGCGCGTCCCGAATCCCTGAAAAATATGGACCGCGCGCGGGAGGTGTACCCGGACTGGTACCGCGGACACGATCTCGTCGGCATGCTGATGTATGTCAACGCGTTTGCGGGAACGCTGAAGGGCGTGCAGAAGAAGATCGACTACATCACCGACTGCGGCGTGAATTATCTGCATCTGATGCCGCTGCTCGAGAGCCCGAAGGGCAGAAGCGACGGCGGCTACGCGGTCAGCGACTTCCGCAGGGTGCAGCCCGAGCTCGGCACGATGGACGACCTGTTTGCGCTGTCGGAGGCGTGCCATGAGCGCGGCATCGCCGTCTGTCTCGACTTCGTTATGAACCATACGAGCGAGGATCACGCGTGGGCGAAACGCGCCCGCGCCGGCGAGAAGGAGTATCAGGACCGGTATTTCTTCTACGACAGCTGGGAGATCCCGAACGCGTACGAGCAGACCGTGCCGCAGGTGTTCCCGACGACCGCGCCGGGCAATTTCACCTGGTGCGAGGAAGCGAAAAAGGTCGTAATGACGACGTTCTATCCCTATCAGTGGGACCTGAACTATGCGAACCCGACCGTCTTCAACGACATGACGGACAACATGCTGTACCTGTGCAACCACGGCGTGGACATCATCCGGCTCGACGCGGTCCCGTATATCTGGAAAGCGCTCGGCACGCAGTGCCGCAACCTCAAGGAGGTCCACACGCTCGTGCGCATCATGCGCATGGTGTGCGAGATCGTCTGCCCGGGCACGCTGCTTCTGGGCGAGGTCGTGATGGAGCCCTCCAAGGTCGTTCCGTATTTCGGCACGGTCGAAAAGCCCGAATGCCATCTGCTCTACAACGTCACGACGATGGCGTCGATCTGGCACACGGTCGCCACGAAGGACGTCCGGCTTCTCCGGCATCAGATGGAGCAGGTGTTCTCGCTTCCCAAGCAGTACACGTTTTTGAACTATCTCCGCTGCCACGACGACATCGGCTGGGGACTGGATTACGGCTTCCTCCGGAAGTTCGGACAGGAGGAGATCCCGCATAAGAAATATCTCAACGACTATCTGACCGGCAAATGGATGGGCAGCTTTGCGCGCGGCGAGCTCTATAACGACGATCCGCGTCTCGGCGACGCTCGTCTGTGCGGAACGACGGCTTCGCTGTGCGGCATTGAAGCGGCGGAGCAGAGCGGCGACAAGGCGGCGCTTTCCGACGCGATCCGCAGGGACAACATGCTCCATGCGCTGATGTTCACGATGAGCGGCGTGCCGGTGCTGTACAGCGGCGACGAGATCGCGGCGGAAAACGATTACGGCTACCACGACGATCCCTTAAAGGCGGAGGACAGCAGGTATCTGCACCGCGGCAATCTCGATTGGACAAAGGCGAAGCGCAGAGAGCTGAAGACGTCGACCGAGGGGAAGGTTTTCCGTGCGATCAAGCGGCAGGAGGAGCTTCGCGCGCAGTATCGCGTGTTCGACGATGAGGCGGACACGTGGACGCTCGACACGCACAACGATCACGTGCTCGGGATCGGTCGCTATTATCAAAAGGAAAAGCTGCTCGCGCTGTTCAATTTCTCCGATGAACCGCAGGTCGCGTGGGTGCAGGACCTCTCCCTGTTCACCGACCTGATCACCGGCGAGCGGCGCGACGCAGGCGCGGTCGAACTGCCCGCGGGCGGCTGGATCTGGCTGCATCAGACATTTTGAACGGAGGGAAACGCATGAACACAAAACTGATCTTTCTGGACATCGACGGCACGCTGACCCCTGCGGGCAGCAATACGCCCCCCGAAAGCGCGATGCAGGCGATCAGGGAGGCGCAGAAGAACGGACACAAGGTCTTTCTCTGCACGGGACGCAATCCCGCCATGCTCGCCCCGGTGCTTACGCTCGGGTTCGAGGGCGCCGTCGCGGCGGCGGGCGGCTACGTCTTTGCGGGCGACAAGGTGCTCTTTGACTGTCCGATGACGCAGGAACAGCTGGAAACCGGCATGCGTCTTCTGAAGGAAAACGGCGTGTTCCGCACGATCGAGGCGAAGGACGCGACCTGGGGCGACGAGGACCTCGGCGATTTTCTGGCAAGCGCGGGCGAGGGCAACAGCGAGCTCGTGCGGTGGCGCAAAGCGCTCGCGGAGGAGCTCAATATCCTGCCGATGCACGCGTACGACGGCAGACCGGTCTATAAGATCGTGTTTATGTGCACCGAGGCGAGTCAGCTTGTGCCCGCAAGGGAAGCGCTGGAAAAGGATTTCAAATTCGTCGTACAGGATGTCGCGGCGCATCACTGCCTGAACGGAGAACTCATCAACCGGAGCTTCGACAAGGGCAGGGGCGTGCGCATCGTGGCGGACGCGTATGGGATCGCGATCGAGGACACGATCGGATTCGGCGACAGCATGAACGATCTCGAGATGATCGAGACGGTCGGGACCTCCGTGTGCATGGACAACGGCAGCCCGAAGCTGAAGGAGATCAGCGATATCGTCTGCCCCGCGGTGGACGAGGACGGGCTTGCGATCGCGTTTGTACAACTGGGATTGATATAAAACGAAAGGACTGCGTTTTGCAGTCCTTTTGCTATTCCACGGTATCGCGAACGGAGAAGCGCCGTTCCGAGGGATCCGGCGCGATCGGCGTGATCGCGCAGTGCGTGATCCGGATGTGCGGCTGGCTTTTGAGCTGCAGAACGAATCTGCGAAGGTCCGAAACAGGTCCCTGCGTCTCCGCTTCCACGCGTCCGTCGGGAAGATTTCGGACCCAGCCGGTAAGGCTGAGCTTCTTTGCCAGAAGCCGCGCGGTATAGCGGAAGCCGACGAACTGTACTTCGCCTTCGAACAGGATATGCCATCGTGTGAAGTTGTCGGGTCGGTTTTCCATGCGCGCTCCTTTCACGGACCAGTATAGCATGCGGGACGGCAAAAGAAAAGCCGAAAGACGGAAAACCACATTTTTTGCCTTGAAACAGAAATAGTATTTGCGTTTTGTGAAAACATACGGTATAATGTATAAGAATACAGGTTCTTTTCAGACTTGACCGGAACCTGATAAAAAAGGGGGTAGTACCGAATATGGCACTGGATTACCGCAAGTGCGCTGAAGAGATCGCCAAATACATTGGCGGCGGCTCGAACGTCATCAGCGCGGCACACTGCGCGACCCGGCTTCGTCTGGTCATCGCAGACAACAGTAAGCTCGACAAGAAAGCGCTCGAAGACGTCGAAGGCGTCAAGGGTATGTTCGAGTCGAACGGTCAGCTCCAGCTGATCATCGGAACAGGTACGGTCAACAAGGTGTACGACGAGTTCCTCGCCGTCACCGGCGTGTCCGCTGCAACGAAGGCGGACGTCAAGGCGGCTGCGGCATCCAAGATGCCGTGGTGGAAGAAGATTCTGAAGACCCCGGGCGACATCTTCGTCCCGATCCTCCCCGCAATCGTCGCTTCCGGTCTGATGATGGGTATCGTTGAAGCGATCCCGAAGTTTGCACCGGCGTTCGGCGATTCCGACTGGTATTCCTTCCTCGACCTTGTTGCGAACACCGCGTTCGCGCTGCTGCCCGTGCTGGTCGCGATCTCCGCGGCGCGCGTCTTCGGCGGCAACATCTTCCTCGGCGCCGTCATCGGTCTGATGATGGTCCATCCCGCGCTGATCAACGCATGGACGGTCGGCACCGCGGAAACGATACCGGAATGGCATATATTCTTCTATCCGATCCAACAGGTCGGCTATCAGGGACACGTCATACCCGTCATATTGGCAGTCTTACTCATGTCAAAGCTCGAGAAGCTGCTGCACAAGATCGTGCCGGAAATGATCGACCTGTTCGTGACGCCGCTCGTCACGGTTCTGGTCACCGCATTCGCCACGTTCACGATCATTGGGCCGGTCTTCTCCGTTCTTGAAAACTACGTCCTGATGGGCGCAAAATGGCTTGCGGGAACCACGGTCGGCGCTGCCGTCATGGGCGCGATCTATCCGTGGACCGTCTTCTTGGGCCTGCACCATATGTACAACGTCATCGAGGCCGGCATGATCGCGCAGACAGGTCTCAATACCTGGATGCCGATCGCATCCGCCGCGAACTTTGCGCAGTTCGGCGCGTGCCTGGCGGTCGCGGTCAAGGTCAAGAATGCCAAGACCAGATCCGTTGCGCTGCCCGCTTCGCTCTCCGCGTCCCTGGGCATCACGGAGCCTGCAATCTTCGGTGTCAACTACCGCTTCATGAAGCCGTTCCTTTGCGGCATGGCGGGCGGCGCGGTCGGCGCACTGTTCGGCGCGCTGTTTAAGCTCGGCGCACCGGTTTACGGCGTCACCGGCATCCCGGCGATCCCGGCGGTCAACAACATCCCGCTGTACCTCGTCGAGCTGCTGATCTCCGCAGGCGTGGCGTTCGCGCTGACCCTCTTCATCTGGAAGGAAGACAAGCCCGAAGAAAAAGCCGCAGAGCCCGAAGCGGCGCCGGAGCTTCCGACGGTCTCCGTCATCCGCTGCGCGGCTGGCAAGGTCATGCAGCCGGTCGCGGGCAACGTCATTGCGCGCGAAGCGATCCCGGATGAGACCTTTGCGTCCGGCGTGCTCGGCGACGGCGTAGGCGTAGAACCCACGGCAGAGCTTGTCGTTGCGCCGTTTGACGGCACGATCAGCTCGGTCGCGCAGAGCAAGCACGCCATCGGCATCGAGTCGAACGGCATGGAGATGCTGATCCATGTCGGCGTCGATACCGTCAATATGAACGGCGACGGCTTCGAGTGCCTCGTAAAAGAGGGAGACGAAGTCAAGCTCGGTCAGCCGTTGATCCGCTTCAGCCGCGAAAAGATCAAGGCGGCGGGTTACAGCGACACCGTTGCGGTGCTTCTTACCAACTCCGACGACCTCGAAGGCGTCGAGTGCGGTGCAGAATAAAAATCGAAAAACTACCAGGAGGACAATTCAATGAAATCGTTTGAGTACACCATCACCGATCCGGTCGGCATTCATGCGCGTCCCGCAGGCGTCCTTGTCAAGGAAATCAAAAAGTACGGCTCGACCGTCACCGTCAGAAAGGGCGAAAAAGCCGTCAACGCGCTCAAGCTGATGGCGCTGATGGGCATGGGCATCAAGCAGGGCGACACGATCCGTGTGGACATCGAAGGCGCAGACGAAGAAACCGCCGCGGCGGAGATCGAAGCGTTCTTCAAAGCAAACCTGTAATATCGATCAAAGACGGCTGTCAATGCGACAGCCGTCTTTGTCCATTTTTGAACACGGAGGTATTTTATGATCACAATTCAAGGTAAGGGCGTATCCACCGGCGTTGCGCTCGGTCCCCTGTATTTCTATCAGCGCGCAAAGAGCACGATCACTCGGTACGAGGTCGCGGACACCGAGGCGGAGTGGGCGCGGTTCAAGGCGGCGCAGGAGAAGGCGATCGAGCAGTTGGGCGAGCTTGCGGAGAAGGCGAGAGCCGAGGCAGGCGACGAAGCGGCGATGCTGTTTGAAACGCATGCGATGATGGCGGAGGATCTCGAATTCGAAGAGAGCATCCAGAACATGATCAACGACGAGAAGCTGAACGCGGAGTCTGCGGTTTCCGATACCGCCGCGCAGTTTGCGGAGATGTTCGCCTCGATGGACGACGCGTATTTCCAGGCGCGCGCCGCGGACGTCAAGGACATTGCGGGCCGCATCCTCGGCATCTTGACCGGCGCGGTCGCGGGCGGCGTCGATTCGCCGGTCCCGGTCATCCTTGCGGCGGACGATCTTGCGCCGAGCGAGACCGTTCAGCTTGACAAGAGCAAGATCCTCGGCTTCATCACCGAGGGCGGCAGCGGATCGAGCCACACGGCGATCCTCGCCCGCACGATGGGCATCCCCGCAATCATCGGCGTCGGCGACGCCATGAAGCCGGAAATGGCAGGTCACGAGGTCATCATCGACGGCTCCAACGGCAGCATTCTGGTCGACGCGGACGAAGCTGCCCGCGCGAAGATGCTCAAAAAGATGGAGGAGCAGAAAAAGATGCAGGCGCTTCTGGACGAGCTCAAGGGCAAGCCGAACGTGACGAAGGACGGACAGAGCGTGCGCATCTACTGCAACATCGGCAGCCCGGACGACGTTGCCGCGGTCCTGAAGAACGACGCAGGCGGCGTCGGTCTGTTCCGCAGTGAATTCCTGTATCTGAACTGCGACGACTATCCCGATGAGGAGTATCAGTTCGAAGCATACAAAAAGGCGCTTTCCGATATGGAGGGCAGAGAGGTCGTCATCCGCACGCTCGACATCGGCGCCGACAAGCAGATCGGCTACTTCAATCTCCCGAATGAGGAGAACCCGGCGCTCGGCAACCGCGCGCTGCGTATCTGCCTGAACCGTCCCGAGATCTTCCATACGCAGATCCGCGCGCTCTATCGCGCCTCTGCGTTCGGAAAGCTTTCCATCATGTTCCCGATGGTCACGTCCGTCTGGGAGGTGCGCGAAGCAAAGAAGATGTGCGAGCGCGTCAAGAAGGAACTCACCGCGGAGGGCATTCCGTTCGACAACGACGTCGAAGTCGGCATCATGATCGAGACGCCTGCGGCGGCGATCATCTCCGACCGTCTTGCGAAGGAGGTCGACTTCTTCTCCTGCGGCACGAACGACCTGACGCAGTACACGCTTGCGTGCGACCGCCAGAACAACGACCTCGGGCGCTTCTTCAACCCGCATCATCCCGCGGTTCTGCGCCTCCTCAAGATGGTCTGCGACAATGCGCACAGGAACGGCATCTGGGTCGGCATCTGCGGCGAGCTCGGCGCGGATCTTGCGCTGACCGAGACGTTCCTTTCGATCGGCATCGACGAGCTTTCCGTCTCGCCGCGCTCGGTGCTTCCGCTCCGTCAGAAGGTGCGCGAGACCGACGTGCGCGTCGTGCGCGAAAAGGTGCTTGCCGACCTCATGGGCGACGCAAACAACGAGATCTGATCACACGTCAAAAGAGCTGTACGGGCTGTCCCAAAGCGGGGCAGCCCGTGTTTTGTACAAAAAAACCGTCCCGCGCAGGGACGGATGAAGTTGACACGGGAGTTCTCTCGGATCGCTTACCGGGTTTCGTCGCGGAACGCTTCCGCTTCGCGCACCGTTTTTACAAGATAGCGGATCGTTTCGACGGGGTATTCGCCCGAGGCGGTTTCGCCGGTCACCATCACGGACGACGCGCCGTCGAGCACCGCGTTGAAGATGTCGGACACCTCTGCGCGCGTCGGCACGGGGCGGTGCGTCATGGAATCGAGCATCTGCGTGACCACCATGAAATCGCGCCCTGCCTTTCGGCATGCGGCGGCGATGCGCTTCTGCGCCGCGGGCAGCGTCCAGAGCGGCACGGCGTTGCCGAGATCCCCGCGGGCGATCACGATCTCGTCGCAGTGCGGGATGAGCTCGGAAAGATGCGCGATCCCGTCCGTGTTTTCGACCTTGGCGAGCAGCCTGAGATCGCCGCAGCCCGCTTCGTTCAGCGCGGCGCGCACCGCGATCAGGTCCTCTTTGCCGCGCACGAACGGCTGCATGACCGCCGTCACGCCGCAGTCCTTTGCAATGCGGATGTGCCGCCGGTCGGCGTCCGTCATTGCGGGCGCATGGATCGCGATCCCCGGCAGCGCGACGCTCTTCCGGCTTTCGAGCAAACCGCCGCGCACGACAAGCAGCCGGTCCGGTCCGTCCGTTTTCAGCAGAAGCTTTCCGTCGTCCAGCAGGATTTCCTGTCCGGGCGCGGCTGCTTTGAGCGTCGTTTGCACCGTGTCCGGAAACGGGATCGTCTCCATGTCGATCCGGTCGCCCTCGCGCAGCGACAGGGGCTTTGCGGGTGTGCCGATCCGCAGCTCCGGTCCCTGCATGTCGATCAGCAGCTGCGGACGCTTTCCGCAGGCGTCCGCCGCCTTGCGCCAGGCTTCGAGCAGGTCCGCGGCGTCCTCGAGCGCGGTATGGGACAGATTCAGCCGCATACCGTCCAGCCCCTCCGAAAGCATCCGCCTGAGGGTTTCGCAATCCCCGCACGCGGGACCGAGCGTCCCGTAGATCCGAACCTGTTTCGTCTGCATCGCTGTCTGCTCCCCGTAGATTGATATCATATTATACCACGGCGTCGCCGGTTCGTACAGCCCGTTTCGCAAATCCCGTATTGAATCGCGGATCGGTTTTCGGTATAATACTGTCAAACGAACGGTTCCGGAGGAAAGTATGAAAACGGTCAGAGTGGCGGCGGCGATCATCCGTCGGGAGGGAAGGATCCTTGCAACACAGCGCGGATACGGCGCGTACAAGGATTACTGGGAGTTCCCGGGCGGGAAGATCGAGCCGGGGGAGACGCCCGAAGAAGCGCTGATCCGCGAGATCCGCGAGGAGCTCGCCGTTCCCGTGCTGCCCGAACGCTTTTTGATGACGGCGGAATACGATTATCCGGAATTTCACCTGTCCATGGATTGTTTCCTGTGCTCGATCGCTGCGGGGGAACCGGCGCTTCTTGAGCACGAATCGGCGCGCTGGCTTATGAAAGAGCAGCTTGCGGACATGAACTGGCTGCCCGCGGATCTGCTGATCGTCGAACGGCTGCAGCGGGAAACGGAGGACCTATGATCGTACTGTATTGTGCGCTTGCGCTTGCGGCGATCCTGCTCGGCGCCGCGTATGTGACGTACCGGATGGTGTTTTACTCGCCGAACAAGACGCAGAACGACGACTTCAGCCTGCCGGTTTCGGATCAGACGAAGCCGCTGCTCGAAACGATCAAAACGATGATCCGCGAAGTGAACGCGATCCCGTATGAACGCGTCTCCGTGACGTCGTTCGACGGGCTGCGCCTTGCCGGGCGGTACTATCACCAAAGGGACGGCGCGCCGCTCGCGATCCTGTTCCACGGGTATCGCGGAACGCCCGCGCGCGATTTCTCCGGCGGCACGCAGCTGTACCGCGACGAGGGGTTCAACCTCCTGATGATCGAGGAGCGCGCGCACTGCACGAGCGAGGGACATACCGTCACCTTCGGCGTGAAGGAGCGGCAGGATTGTCTTAAGTGGATCGAATATGCGCAGAAACGGTTCGGCGAAGACACGCCCGTTCTGCTGTGCGGGATATCGATGGGCGCGGCGACCGTGCTCATGGCGTCGGGGCTGCGGCTGCCGGACTGCGTCAAGGGGATCATTGCCGACGCGCCGTTTACGAATCCGAAGGAGATCATCGTCAAGGTCTGCCGCGACCGGAAGCTGCCGCCGCGCATCGTGTGGCCGCTGCTGCGGCTCGGCGCACGGATTTACGGAGGCTTCGATCCGACCGGCGCGGACGCGGCGGAGGCGGTGAAGCGCTCGCCGGTGCCGATCCTGCTGATCCACGGCGAGGACGACCGCTTCGTTCCCTGCGAGATGGGACGCCGGATCGCCGCGGTGAATCCGGATCGGGTCGAGCTGCACACGTTCCCGCGCGCGGGGCACGGGCTGAGCTTTCTGGTCGACCGTCCGCGGTATGAACAGATTGCGCGGACGTTTCTTGCACGCGTGTTTCATTCGTGATCCGGGCGCTGCTTTCGCGCAAACGAAAGCGAGGACGTCCCGATTGCAAACCTTTGAAACGGAGGGTTCCGATGGAAAGCAAATCACACAAAAAAACAGCGAAACGGGCTGCGGCAGGCGCGGTCGCCGCGGCGAGCCTGCTCGTGAATACGGCGGTTGCGGATCCCGCAAAGCTGCTCAGACCGGAGGACAATTCCGCGCCGGATCCGTCGCATGTGTGCGTGGTCGACGGCACAGAGCACCGCAGTTATGTTCTCGAAACGGACCGGTACGAACCGTATACGCTGCGCGAGCGCATCTGCATCCGCATGCAGTCGCTTCCGCTGCCGGTGCGTGCATTGGTGCTGCTGCCGCTGTGGGGCGTCGGGGAGGTGCTGATCACGCTGCTGACGACGCTGTGGAATTCGCCGGTCGGTCAGTTTTTGCTGCATTTTCTGCTGGAAGCAGCGCTGCTGATCGGTCTGTTCGCGCTCGTATGGAAGCTGCTGTTTCCGAACGTGCCGCTCCGCAAGATCTTCTCCCGCAAAAAGCTGCCGTGGCTGATCGGCGGTGCGCTGCTGATCACCGCCGCGGACGCACTGCTCGGATATTTCTGGGAGCCGTGGAAGGTCTGGCGCATCGTGGTGCTTGCGGTCGTCGGCTTTGTCGTGCTGCTGCTCCTGTATCGTCGGATTCTGGACAAGCTTCCGCTGCCGGAACGGAAGAAGAAAAAGGTCGAGCTGGTCGTGAAATGACCGCGACAGGTCGGTTCGGAGAGACGGCTTTTGCCGTACGTGACGGCAAAAGAACGGATGGAAAACCCGATGCGCCTGTGGTATACTTTAACGGGATCTGACGGGACAGCGAAAGGAGAGCGGCAATGCAAAGAGAAGCGGCAAAGGAGATTCTTTTGAATACGGCGTGCGGAACGCTGCGCGGTCTGGAGGATGCGCGCTGCCGCAGGTTCATGGGCGTACCGTTTGCAAGCGCGGAACGTTTTGCGTACGCTGCGCCGGTCGACCGATGGGACGGCGTGCTTGACGCGACGGCGCCCGGTCCGGCGTGCCCCCAGAACCGCGCGTGGCACGAACATCTCGAGCATCCCGTGCGGCGGTTCTATCATAAGGAGTTTCGCGAAGGGCAGACATTCACCTATGGCGAGGACTGCCTGAACCTCAATATTTATGCGCCGAAGGACGCAGAGAACGCGCCGGTGATCCTGTTTTTTTACGGCGGCGGGTTCGATTCCGGCATCAACTGGGAGAGCCCGTTCGACGGCTCTGCACTTGCGGAGCGCGGGATCGTCACGGTCTTTGCAAACTACCGTGTCGGGATCCTCGGTTATCTCTGCCACGAAGCGCTGAAAGCACAGTACGGCAGAGAGGGCAACCTCGGGCTTGACGATCAGCTTCAGGCGGTCCGCTGGGTCAGCGCGCATATCAGGGATTTCGGCGGCGATCCGGACAACATCACGCTGATGGGACAGAGCGCGGGCGCGATCTCGATCCAGTATCTGTGTCTGAATCCCGATCTCAGGGGGCTGTTCCGCCGCGCGGTGATGATGAGCGGCGCGGGGCTTTTCCCGAAGTTTTCCCTGCCGAAGCCTGCGGAAACCGCGCGAAGCTATTGGCTGCAGTTTATGGAGACCGGCGGGTTTTCCGACTTTGACGCGCTGAAGAACGCCTCGCTCGACGCGCTGTTCGACACGGTCGAAAAGATGAAAGAGATCCGCAAGGACGCGATCTACTATACGATGCCGGTGATCGACGGCGTGCTTCTGAAAGGTCCGGTGGACAAGCTGATCAAGGATCCGCTGCCGCTCGATTATCTCATCGGCTATACCAACAACGACATGTATGCGCCGGTCATGGCTTGGATCGGCAACCGTTACGGACGCAAAAACGGCGCATATATCTACTATTTTGACATCAACGCGCCCGGCGATGACAACCGCGCGTTCCATTCCTCGGACCTCAGATACGCGCTCGGCACGCTGGAAAAGAGCTGGCGTCCGTACGGCGCGCGCGATCGCGAGGCGTCCGGTCAGCTGCTGGATTATCTTGCGAATTTTGCAAAAAAGGGCGATCCCAACGGCGCAGGGCTTCCCGCATGGAAGAGAGCGGCGGGAGGACTTCGCGCACGCGTTCTGCGCTTCGCGCCGAAGGGCACAAAAATGGGGCATGCGCACTACGGGACGATGCTCAGGAACATGCTGACGAAGGGGGATCCGAAGACATGAAGTTCGATCACAGGTTCCGTCTGACCGAAAAAGGTCCCTCCGTTCGCGTCTACGAGGCGGACGGGGTGACCGCGCGGCTCGATTTCTTTGATCACATTCTGCGCGTGGCGATTCTGAAAACGGACCGTCTGCTGCCGACATGGAGCGTGTGTCCGGACGGCATCATGCCGCTAAAAGGACGCGACAAGCTCGATACCGACGGCTTTGCGCACGAGACGCCCGCCGTTACGGAAACGGACGAAACGGTCTCCTTTGCGCTGTCCGGCGTGCATTTCACGATCGAAAAACGGAACTTCCGCATCACGGCGGAAACCGAAAAGGGCGTGCTGTATCGCGACCGCAGCGGGCTTGCGTATAACTTCGCGGGCGAGCTCGGCAGCGGCAGCGCGCATTACACCGACCGATTCCCGGATCAGCGCATCTTCGGGCTCGGCGACAAGTGCGGTCCGGTGAACAAGGCAAACCGCAGATTTCAGCTTGCCGCGACCGATTCCATGGGCTTTTCCGCAGCGTACAGCGATCCGCTCTATAAGCAGATCCCGTTTTATATCTGTCAGCACGGCGCGGGCAGCTACGGTCTGTATTACGATACCTACAGCGGCGGCAGCGTCGATTTCGGCGTCAGGCATAACAACTATTTCGAGCCGTTCAATTCGATCCGCTTCGAGGAAGAAAATCTCGTCTATTATCTGATTCTCGGTACGCCGCGGGAGATCGTGCAGCGGTTCAACGCCCTGTGCGGCGGGATCGCGACGGTTCCGGCGTGGGCGTTCCGGTACTGCGGCAGCACGATGGAATACACCGACGCGCCGGACGCGGACGCAAAACTGCGGGGGTTTTTGACGCAATGTGAAGAACACGGCATTCGTCCCGGCGGGTTTTACCTCAGTAGCGGCTACACGCAGATCGGAAACGACCGCTGCGTCTTTCACTGGAACACGGACAAGATCCCGTCTCCGGAAGCGCTTGCCGCGCACTTCGACGCGCAAGGCGTCGCGCTGATCCCGAACGTCAAGCCCGCGTTTCTGACGACACATCCGCTGTATGAGACGATCGCCGAAAACGGCTGGTTTCTGCATTTTGCCGACGGAACGCCCGCGCGGTTCCCGTTCTGGGGCGGCATGGCGAGCTATTTGGATTTCACAAATCCCGGCACGTATGCGTTCTGGAAGGACTGCGTGAAAACGCAGCTTATCGAAAAGGGTTACCGGCACATCTGGAACGACAACAACGAGTACGACGTGCAGGACGAAAGCGTACTCTGCGACGGCTTCGGACGTCCCGTGCCCGCCGTGCGCATCCGTCCGCTGTTCTCATATCTCATGGCGCGGGCAAGCCGCGAAGCGTGCGAAGAGGCGGGCGTGCGGGAGCCGTTCAACGTCTCGCGCTGCGCGATCGCAGGCACGCAGCGGGTCGCATCGACCTGGACCGGCGACAACTTTACGTCGTTCGACGAGCTTCGACGGAACCACAGGCAGGTCATGACGATGGCGCTCTCCGGCTTCTGGTTTTTCGGACCGGATATCGGTGGCTTTGCGGGACCGAAGCCCTCGGAAGAACTGTTTCTGCGCTGGCTTCAGTACGGCGTGTTCCTGCCGCGGTTGACCCTGCATTCGTGGAAACCGGGCGAGCCCTCCACCATGCCTTGGCTTTATCCGGAGCGGATGGATGCGGTGAAACGGCTTTTCGATCTCAGAGAAAAGCTGCTCCCGACGCTGTACGCCGAAGCCGAGCGCTGCCGCAAAGAAAACCTTCCGTTGCTGCGTCCGGTGTTCCTGCACGATCCCGCCTATGATCCGGAAAGCGACTGCTTCCTCTGCGGGGAAAAGATCCTTGTCTGTCCCGTCTTCGACAAGGGCGCAAAGGAAGTGACCGTCACGCTGCCGCGCTTCGGCGTCTGGCGTCTGCGCGGGGAAGGGGAAGCGATCCCCGGCGGCGAGACCTTGACCGTGCCGTGTCAAATGACTGACCCTCCGGTGTGGTTTGAAAAAGAGATATAACAAAAAACGCCCGATCGGTTCTCCGGTCGGGCGCAATTGTTTTTTTCAGATGTCGATGATGTTCTGTTCGTAGGACGTCTTCAGATTCTGTTCCTTTTCTTCCTGCAATTTCTGCACTCTGCGCTTGGAAAGCGGATACACGACAAACAGCAGCACAGCCATGACGCCGAACAGCACGGCGGGGATCAGCGTTGCGAGATCGTACATGATCTTCAGGTTCTCCGGCGTCTGCACCGCGCCCTTTTCGTAGCGGTAGTGCATGCCGAGGAGCGCGCCGTTGACGCAGATCGCGGACAGCACCTGCCCGAGCTTGCGGAAGAAGTTGAACACCGAGTACGCGGTGCCGGTGTCGCGGCTGCCCGTTTTGACCTCGATGTCGTCGGTCGAATCGGTCAGCATCGCCCACAGCTGCATAACGAGCGTCGTGAGCCCGCAGCCGCTCACAAAGTTCAGCGCAAGGAAGATCCACATGAGTTTATTGGGCGCCATGCCGCGCAGGAAGAAAAGAATGAGGTTTGCAAGCGCGGCGAGCGTCAGCCCGACGGCGGTGACCTCCTTTTTGCCGATCTTCCTTGCCGCCTTCGGCAGGAAGAACATGAAGATCAGCATCGGCGAATAGGTGCATGCCTGTGTCGCAAGGTTCATCCAGTTCGCATGGAAATAGTCGTCAAAGAGGTAGGTATAGAAGCTCTGCGTGAACATCTGCCCGGAAAGGAGCAGCATCGAAACGAGGCTGATCGCCACGAACGCGCGATTCTTGAACAGCAGCGCGATCGCCTTTTTCGTCGCGCCCGGTTCCTTCGGCTGCGGCTTGGTCTTGACGCGCTCGCGGTTCATCGTGTAGGCAAGGATCAAAAGCGCGGCGGACACGACCGCCATGACGACCACGCCGATGATGACGGGCTTGTACTGCATATCGGTGATCGCTTTTCCGT
Source organism: uncultured Eubacteriales bacterium (assembly GCA_902789675.1). Taxonomy (GTDB): domain Bacteria; phylum Bacillota; class Clostridia; order Christensenellales; family CAG-138; genus UBA3792. Next base: position 18,707 of record CADAPG010000007.1, on the reverse strand, counting down.
TTTCGCCGATCACGATCTCACCGGACGCGTCGAGCCGCTCCGCATAGGCAAAGCTTGCGATCAGAAGCACCGGGATCGAGCCGAGCGCCGCGCCGATCGAACGGAATACCGAGAGCTTGTTGCGCTCCCTGTCGTCGGTCGTGACGACGGACGCCAGCGAGCCGTACGGGATCTGCAGCATCGTGTACGCCATGCCGAACAGCACATAGGTGACCGTCGCAAAGATGCAGGTGAACAGCATTGAGGAGGGTTCGCCCATGTTCGGAAGCTTCACAAACATCAGCACGCCGCAGATCGCCAGCGGCACGGCGGCGTACAGCACCCACGGGCGATAGCGTCCGGACGCCTTCGGCTTTCTTGTGTCGGCAATGCGGCCCATGATCGGGTCGTTGATCGCGTCCCAGATGCGCGCGCCGATGAACATCAGCATGATGAACAGCGGGCTCAGGTGCAGAATGTCGGTGTAATACTTCTGCAGCAGCGTTGTGACGAGGCTGAAGATGAGGCATCCCGCCGTGTCGATCAATCCGTATCCCAGATAATCCTTGAATTTCAGTCCGCTGGTGCGGGCGATATAGCGCTGTTCCATGGTCACCTCCGCGTCAGTTTTCGGTATCAGTATAGCATCAGCGTCGTCGGATTGCAACGAATTTGCACGCCGAAACGTCGGCTCGGTGACGGAGGATCCTCTTCACGGCAAAAAGAAATACGGCCGCTTGCGCGGGCTTCAAAAAAACTCCGTTCCCGATCGGATCTGTTTTACGGTGCGACGCGGTTGCAGGCGCGGAAGATCAGAAGCGCGAGCTGCTTGGGCTCCATGTCGAAACCGCGCTTGATCCATTCCATGATCATGTGGACGCTTCCCTGCATGAGAAAGCAGAGGATATACGGCTCCTCCGCTGCGGCGCAGGACAGGGGAATGTTGACGCGAAGGCTTTTCAGCATGTTTTCGGTGAAGCGGCTGCGGAAGTCTTCGCTGCCCGCGTCGAAAAACAGGATGCGGAACAGGGATGCGTTCTCCTTGATGTACTGCAGAAACGCTTCGATCATGCCCGGCGCGTCGGCGGTCGGTCTGACGTTCTGCAGATATTCGAGCGTCTTTTGATAGACTTCATTTTCCACGTCCGACAGCAGGGCAAACTGGTCGGTATAGTGCAGATAGAAGGTCGTCCGGTTCAGATCCGCCTGTTCGCAGATCTCCTTGATCGTGATCCCGCTGAACGGCTTTTTCTGCATCAGCTCAACGAGCGCCGTCCGAAGAAGCAGGCGCGTCATCTGCGCGCGCCGGTTGTTTTTGACTGCCATCCTTTCCTCCCGTCAGTTTTCACAGTTTTGTCCGGATTTCAACAGATCCGATCCGAATGTCGAGGTCGCGACATTCTGAAATCATCTGCTGATTGTTATTTCAACATAGTGTCGATATAATAATACATGAAATCAGACAAACTGTCAATATCACATGAGGAGGTATGCAGCATGAAGGTATTTATGATCGGCGGAACGGGGCTTTTGGGCTCGGAGGCGGCAAAGGAACTGATCGCGAGGGGGCACGAGGTATCGTCTCTGGCGCTGCCGCCGCTGCCGACCGGCGCGGTGCTGCCGCACGAAATGAAGCTCGAATTCGGCAACTATCTGGAAATGAGCGACGAGGAACTGAAAAAGCATCTTCAGGGCTGCGAGGGCTTCGTCTTTGCGGCGGGCGTGGACGAGCGCGTGGAGGGTCCTGCGCCGATCTACGATCTCTATAAGAAATACAACATCGACCCGGTCAAGCGACTTTTGGGGCTTTGCCGGGAGTGCGGTGTGAAGCACGTTGCGATCTGCGGCTCGTATTTCTCCTATGCCGCCAGGAAGTGGCCGGAAAAGGAGCTCACGAAATGGCATCCGTATATCAAAAGCCGCATCGATCAGGAGGCGGCGGCGATGGCGTTTGCCGATGATATGGACGTTGCGGTGCTGGAGCTTCCGTACATCTTCGGCACGCAGCCGGGCAGAAAACCGGTGTGGGTGTTCCTCGTTGAAAACGTGATGAGCATGAAGAAGGTGACGATGTATCCGAAGGGCGGTTCGACGATGGTGACCGTGCATCAGGTCGGACAGGCGATCGCGGGCGCGATCGAAAAAAACCGCGGAGGCAACTGCTATCCGATCGGCTATTACAACCTGACGTGGGTGGAGCTGTTGAAGATCGTTCACAAGTACCTCGGCTGTCCCGACAAGAAGATCGTCACGATCCCGAACTGGATGTACGCGATCGGCGGCAGAAAGATCATGAAGGAGCAGAAGAAGCACAACATTCAGGGCGGTCTTCATATGGTCAAGTTTACCGATATCATGTGTTCGAACCTATTCATCGATAAATCCGAGGGCTGCGAATTCCTCGGCGTCACCGACGACGACATCGACGCGGCGATCGGCGATTCGATCCTGCTCTGCAGGGACGTCATCGAAAAGAAAACCGCCGTCATAGGCATGAAGGGAGAATAAGATGAAAGTATTGCTGACAGGCGCAGCCGGCGGCATGGGCTTTGAAAGCTTCAAGGCGATGCTGCCCGATCTGGGAACGCTCTATAACCTTGTGATTCTTGTGCGCGACAGTGAAAAGAACCGCAAGCTGTTCGCACCATACACGGAGCAGAAAGGCCTTTCGATCGTCTGGGGCGATCTTCTGAACAAGGACGATGTGCGCAAGTGCATTGAGCTTTCCGATATCGTACTGCACATTGCGGCGTTTGTTTCCCCGCAGGCGGACTATTTTCCCAAGAAGGCGATGCAGAACAACTACGGCTCGACGCGCAATCTGATCGAGGCGATCAAGGACACGGGCAAGACCGAGACCTGCAGGTTCGTCTACATCGGCACCGTCGCGGAGACCGGCGACCGCATGCCCCCGATCCATTGGGGCAGGGTCGGCGATCCGATCAAGCCGAGCATGTTCGACTACTACGCCGTATCCAAGGTCGCCGCGGAGCGGTATGTGATCGAAAGCGGACTCAGGTATTGGGTGAGCCTCCGTCAAACCGGCATCATCGGGCCGGCCATGGCAAAGATCCGCGACGCGATCCAGTTCCACAACTGCCTCGACAACGTGCTGGAATACGTCTCCGACCGCGACAGCGGCAGACTGATGCGCAACCTCTGCGCGTTTGAAGCGGACGGCACGCTCGACGGCTCGTTCTGGGGGCATATCTACAACATCGGCGGCGGCGCGTCCTGCCGCGTCGATACGCTGACGATGTACAAGCTCATGTACGGCGAGATCGGCATCAAGAATATCGACTGTGTGATCGACCCGAAGGTCAACGCCACGCGCAACTTCCACGGACAGTATTATCTCGATTCGGACAAGCTCGAAGACTATCTGCACTTCCGTTCCGACAGCATGCAGTATTTCTACGAGGCATACTTAAAGGAACTCGGCACGGCAAAGCCGTTCGGCAGGATCATCTGCAGGCTCCCCGGCGGGCAGCGTCTGATGGGCTCCGTCATCAAGAGCACGTTCAAAAAGCTCCTGAACAGCGAGCACGGCACCAAGCATTTTATCGACGCGAACATGGAGGATCATATCGAGGCGTACTGGGGAAGCCGCAAAGCGTGGGAGACGCTTCCGGAAAAGACCTCCGAAATGCAGCATTTCACCGATTGGGACACGGTCGTGCAGATCGACCACGGCTTCGACGAATCGAAGCCGGAAAGCGAGCTGACCTTCGAGGATATGCAGGGTGCGGCGCAGTTTCGCGGCGGCAAGCTGCTTTCCGAATCCATGCAGAAAGGCGACTGGAAAACCAAGCTGCGCTTTTGCTGCGCGTTCGGTCACGAGTTCGAAGCAAGCCCGCGGCTCGTGCTGGAGGGCGGGCACTGGTGTCCGGAATGCGAACGCAGGAGCTGGAACTACGGCGCGCGCGCCAAGGTCGACCCGTTCTTCGCGCAGGTCTGGGATCCGCTGCACGAGCCGGACGAGCTGCGAGAGTATCCGAAGGAAGTCACGGAGCTGGACGTATAATTGTGTTGTATGCGCACGATTCAAGATTTTTTCTTGATGTATGGACGCAATCGGGTGTATAATCATTCTGCAGAACAGCTTCGGGAGGCGGTCGGATGAAACACTTGAAGGAAAAACCATGGTTCAACTATACGATTGCAGCGTGCATCGCCGTCATTCTGTATGTCGTACTGACGCATCTTCCGGGCGTCCGGGAGGGAATCAGGACGTTCCTGGGGTATTTCAGACCGGTGATCCTCGGCTGCGTGATCGCGTATCTCATCAATCCGCTGTCAAAGCTGTACGAGCGCAGCGTGTTTCGCCGCATCAAGAAGGAAAAAACACGGGAATCCCTGTCCACGGTACTTGCGTTCATCACGGTGGTCCTGTTCCTCGCGCTTCTGATGCTGATCCTGATCCCGCAGCTGATCGAAAGCATCAGCATGTTCGTTGCAAATCTGGATACGTACGCGGCGACGGTCAACGACGTGCTCGATCGGATCGGCGTTTCCGCTTCGACCTTGCATCTGGACCATGTGATCAGCTCCTCCGAAGCGATTCTTGAGACGGTAACGGATTTCGTTAAAAACAATCTCAATACGATCCTCAGCATGTCGGTCAGCGCCGGAAAAGAAGTGCTGCTGTTTTTGATCGCGTTTCTGCTGTCGATCTATCTGCTCTGTTCAAAGCGCCGCCTGAAGGAGGGCGGAAAGCGCCTGCTCAGGGCGTCCGTCAGCGAAAGCAGATATGAAAAGATCAAGGACTTCTTCGCAAAGAGCCACAAGATCTTCAACCGCTATATCGCGTTCAATCTGCTGGACAGCCTGATCATCGGGTGCGTGAACGCGCTCTTTATGACGATCCTCGGCATGCCGTACGTCGGTCTCGTCTCGTTTGTGGTCGCGGTCACCAATCTGATCCCGACCTTCGGACCGGTCATCGGCGCGGGCATCGGCGGGTTCGTGCTCGTGCTGGTCAAGCCGTGGTACGCGCTTGCGTTTCTGATCTTCACGGTCGTGCTGCAGTGCGTCGACGCCTATTTCATCAAGCCCAAGCTGTTCGGGGACTCCCTCGGGGTTCCGGGGCTGTGGATCCTGGTCGGCATTGTGATCGGCGGCAGAATGTTCGGGATTGTCGGCATCCTCCTTGCGATCCCCGGCGTCGCGATCCTGGACATGCTGTATAAGGAGTATTTCATGCCCTGGCTGGAAGCAAGACGCAAGCCGGACGGCGGATCGCCGCCCGAACAAACGGGGGAGTGATTCCGCACAGAAATTCCATGAGCCGAAGCAGCACGCTTCGGCTCTTTTCTTGCATCGGCGGGCGGAATATGGTAAACTGATCCCATCAATCGGGGCATAAGGACAGCGGGGCAATGGAGCAGACGGCAAAGCGGATCGGAATATGGGTTTTTTCGGGAACGGGGAACACCTTAAAATGCGCAAAGGCATTGGAGACGGCGCTCATCGAGCGGGGCGTATCGGTCGGTTTTCACGAGATCGCGGACGGGTCGGAAAGGGCGGAGGAGCGCGACCTTGTGATCTGTTATCCGGTCTACGGCTTCAATCTGCCGCGCATTTTGAAAACCTTCTGCCGCAATCTCAGGGGCGGCGGGAACGTCTGGTTTTTGAAAACCTCCGGCGAGCCGCTGCGTCTGAACGACAATTCCTCTGCGGAACCGATCCGCATTCTCCGAAAGAACGGGTATTGCATCAAGGGCGAATTTCACTATATCATGCCCTATAACATGGTCTTCCGGCACACGGACGAACTGGCGTCGCGCATGTGGGAAACGGCGCAGAAACGCATCCCGGACGCGGCAGAGAGGATCACAAACGGAGAGGATGCGCCGATCGCCGCGCCGCTTTCCGCGAAGATCGTTTCCGCGCTCTGCCGTATCGAGCATTGGTTCTATCCGAAAAACGGCAGGCTGTTCCGCGTCGATCCGAAGAAGTGCGTGCGATGCAAAAAGTGCGTCAAAAACTGTCCGACGAAGAACATCACCTTCGAGAACGGCAAATTCCGCTTCGGCAAAAGCTGCATCGGCTGCGTGCGCTGCTCGTTCAACTGCCCGACCGATGCGATTCACATCGGGCTCATCGACTTTATGCGCGTCAACGGTCCCTACGATTTCACCCGCGATCCTGCTTCCGCAACGCTCGGACGCTACTGCAGAAAATCCTATGAGCGCTATTTCGCCGGCAGGCAGGATTGAGGAGGTCCTATGAATTATCGGGAGTATGGAGCAGGGAATCCGGAAACGATCCTTCTGCTGCACGGCGGGGGACTTTCCGTGTGGAATTACCGGGAGGAAGCTGAGCTTCTCCGGTCTGATTACCGTGTCGTCCTGCCGATCCTGGACGGGCACGCCGGAAGCGACCGACCGTTTACCTCCATCGAGGACAATGCCGCAGGGATCATCGCTTTTATCGATGCGCATTTAGGAGGCAGCGTTCTGCTGATCGGAGGGCTTTCCCTCGGCGGACAGGTGCTTTTGGAAATGCTATCCCAACGCAAGGATATTTGCAGATACGCGATCGCGGAAAGCGCGGCGGTTGTTCCGGACAAACTGACCAATGCGCTGATCGGTCCGGCGTTCGGCTCGAGTTACGGACTGATTCGCAGGAGATCCTTTGCAAAGCTGCAGTTCCGCTCCCTGCATCTGAAGCCGTCGCTGTTTGAGGACTATTATCGCGATACCTGCGCGATCGAAAAGTCCGATATGATCGCCTTCTTAAAAGCAAACACGGCGTATTCCATAAAGCCTGCGATCTCGGAGACGACGGCGCAGCTGCATCTTTTTGCGGGAGCGAAGGAAAACCGCCGGATCCTGCGCTCTCTGGACATGATAAACAACGCCGTTCCGGGAAGCAAAAAGACCGTGATCCCCGGTCTGTATCACGGCGAGTTTTCAATCAATCATCCGGAAGAATATGCCCGGATGATCGGGAGGATCCTGCAGAAATCATAAAACCCGCCGGTCCTGTTCGGCGGGTCCATTCATATACTTGCAGCGAAACCTCCGCGGACAGAATCAGAGCATGCCGAGCACCTGCTCGTAAACCGCGCCGGTGCAGGCAAGCGTATCGTTGAGCAGCTGTTCGCCTCTGTAGCGGTAGACAGCGGCTCTGTCGCTGTCCTTGAGATAGCCGAGGTTGATCAGCACGTTCAGCCAGGCGCTGCGGACGGTCGCTTCCAGCATCATGACCGCGACACCGAGGTCGCTGACGGCGTTGGCGTTTGTCTTTCCCGGCATGCGCTCGATCATCTTTGCCGCGTCGAGAGAAAGCTCCATCGTGTGCAGCGGCGATTCGATGCAAAGGATCAGCGCGTTCTGGATCGCGGCGGTGCGCGCGTTTTTTTCCTCCGCTGTCTCTCTGGGCAGATTCAGCGCCGCCGTGAACCGGTGGAACGCGTCGGCGTCGCGCTCCATTGCGTCGAGAAACGCGGCGCGCAGCGCGGAGCACCGTTCCTTGCAGATACGGATCTCCTCCGAGAAAGCGGCATACTGCGGGCGATCGAGGGACAGATTGCCCACCATTTCGGCAAGCGCAGAGCCCAAAGAGCCGGTCATGGCAGCAGCAGCGCCGCCGCCGGGAGCCGCCATGTCGGAACCGAGAAGCTCGAAGAAGGAATGTAACGTCAGATCGGAAAGCACCATGGTTGTTTCTCCTTGTGTCAAAAGAATACTGCGTGCAAATTCACTATACACCCGATCATAGCCTATTCTGCCGGAAAAAGCAAGGTGTTTTCCCGCAATTTGAACGAGCGCAAAGGGCCGCTGCTTTGACCGCGAACCGTACAACGATTCCGCAGCATTTTGCGCACCGGGCAACCGGCGCGCTTTTACGTGCGTTTTCGCATTTTGATTGCAAATAAAGCGGATCATGACTATAATGGAACTGTAAACAGGGAAAAGGAGGTTTTCATTATGAGCAGAGTCAATTACGGAGCAAAACCGATCATGCTGCCGCAGCCGGTCCTGATCATCGCGACCTATGACGAGAACGGCGTGCCGAACGCCATGAACGCCGCGTGGGGCATCACGACCGATTTTTCGGAGATCACGATCAGCCTCGGCAAGCACAAGACCACGGACAATCTGACGGTCCGGAAGGCGTTTACGGTCAGCATGGGCACGGAGGATACGGTGATCCCGTGCGATTACGTCGGGATCGAATCCGCCGCGAAGGTTCCCGATAAGTTTTTTAGAGCCGGGTTCCATGCCACAAAGAGCGCGTTCGTCGACGCGCCGCTGATCGACGAGCTTCCGATGGCGCTGGAGTGCAGGGTGAAAAGCTTTGAAGGCGGCATCCTTGTCGGCGAGATCGTCAACGTGTCGGCAGACGAAAGCGTCGTGACCGACGGAAAGATCGATCTCAAAAAGCTGAAGCCGATCGCGTTCGATCCGTGCAACTATGCCTACGTCGGGCTCGGCGAAAAGGTGGGCAACGCGTTCAAGGACGGCGCAAAGCTGAAATAAACGCTTGACGGGGTTTCCATATGCCGTATGAAGAGGGATCCGTTGTTGCCGAATGGATGGATCGGCTCAAAGGGCTGAACGTCAGCACAAAAAAGATGTTCGGCTGCTGTTGCCTGTATTGCGACGGGCAGGCGGTCGGCTGGATCCATGACAGTGTGCTTTCGCTGCGCGAGGTTGGACTTGCGTATCTCCCCGAAGAGATCCAAAGACCCGCCCCAAAGGACAGGATTCAGGAGCTGGTGATTCCTTTCGATTATGTCAACGCCGAATGGCTTCCGAAGGCGGTTCAGGACACCGCCGATCTCCGGAAGAAACAGGCAGCTCGCAATTTGACGAGATCAGAAGAATCAAGATGAAAGATTCAGGCGCGATCTGACACGGTGATGCGGATGAAAAAAACGAGGGCTATCCTGTATGCGATCCTGGCAGCGGCATTTTATGCCGTCAATATTCCCGTGTCCAAACTGCTGCTGAACCGCGTCGGAGCGATGACGATGGCTGCGCTGCTGTATCTCGGCGCCGGGATCGGCATCGGGATCGTATCGCTTTTTGATCGAAAAGAAAAGCGGGAAAAGCTGAACGGGAAGGATCTTCCGTTTGTGATCGGCATGATCGTGCTGGATATCGCCGCACCGATCCTGTTGATGCTCGGATTATCCATGGGCTTTGCGTCGAACGCCTCTTTGCTCGGCAATTTCGAGATCGTCGCAACGGCGCTGATCGCGCTTGCGGTATTCAGGGAAACCGTCTCAAAGCGCCTGTGGCTTGCGATCGCGCTCATTACGCTTTCGAGCATTCTGCTTTCGTTTGACGGCGCGGAAAGCTTCCGCTTTTCATACGGTTCCCTGCTGGTGCTTGCGGCAACGATCTGCTGGGGATTCGAGAACAACTGCACGAGAAAAATCTCATCGAAAAGCACCTATGAGATCGTCATTCTGAAAGGCGTTTTTTCCGGTCTCGGCGCATTGGCGATCGCTTTTATTCAGAAAGAAACGGTGCCGTCGCTTCTTTACATAGCTCTTGCGCTTTTGTTGGGCTTCGTTGCCTACGGTCTGTCCATCTTTTTGTACGTCCGCGCGCAGAACGTCTTCGGCGCCGCAAAGACGAGCGCGTATTACGCCGTGGCGCCGTTCATCGGCGCGCTGCTGTCCTTTCTGTTCCTGAAAGAAAAACCGACATGGATGTACCTTGCCGCGCTTGCCGTCATGATCCCAGGAACGTTGCTGGTCGTCATGGATACGCTGATCCGGAATCACGTCCATGTGCATACGCATACGTTCACCCATACGCACGACGGTTCGACGCATACGCATACGGTCACGCATTCCCATGCGCATAACCATTACGTCACGGACGAAAACCACGGACACCGGCACACCCGAAGCGAGCTGGAAAAGCTGCCGGGCGCATCGCACCGGTAAATAACCGTTTCAAAATCAGACAAAACAAAGCAATCCGGGACAGGATTTTTGCTGCGCTTCGGTTTATCATCTATGGTGAAAGGAGGGGGACCGAATGGATTGGGTCAGGACGATCAACGCCGCCATCGACTATATGGAAGCCCATCTCAAAGATGATGTTACGCTTTCGGACATTGCGAAGCACGTGCATCTCTCAGCGTTTCATTTTCAAAGGGCGTTTTCTCTGCTGACGGGCATGTCTCCGGCGGAATACCTGCGGAAAAGACGACTTTCGCAGGCGGCGGCGGATATCACCGGCGGAGAAGAAAAAGTGATCGACGTCGCGATGCGGTACGGCTACGATTCGCCGGAGAGCTTTACAAAGGCGTTTACAAGGTTTCACGGCGTATCGCCGATGCAGGTCAAAAAGGGAAGTCCGATTCAGTTCATGAACCGGTTCTCCGTCCGGATCACCATGGAAGGAGGCTGTATGATGGAGTACACGATTGAAAAATGGGAGGCGATGGAACTGCTCGTCCATGCGAAAACGTTCCATGCCGAAACAAGCGAAGCGGAGATCCCGAAGTTCTGGGACGCATATTCTGCCGATGCCCGATGCCGGAAGGTTCCGGGGTATCTCGGCGTCTGCGCACAGTCAAAAACGGACGGCGACGAATTCCGATACGGAATCGGCTGCAAGGCTTCCGACGTCAACGGAATCCCGGAGGGGTTCGAGATCCTTCATATCCCCGCTTACACCTGGGCGGTGTTCAAGTGCGTCGGTCCGATGCCCGGGGCGATCCAGACCATGTGGGAGAAGATCTACAGGGAATGGCTGCCGGTATCGGAGTATGAGCTGATCCCCGATTATGACATCGAAAACTACCTTCCCGGCGATCCGGCATCCCCGGATTACGTCAGCGAGATCTGCATCCCCGTCAGAAAACGCAAACAGCAGTAAACGGGATGACGCCGTTTGACGCCGAACGGATGCTTCAAAGAGCAGTATGACAGATCGCCGGTGATCCACGGCGGTCCTTGTGATATACATGCTCAAGATTTGTTCACCAAGTACATTGTGTATCAATCTGTCCGTTCCGCATCGGGGGAGATTTTTGTCCGCTACACCGAAGAGCACTTCCCGCTTCTGCTGGGCAGGGAAGTACGGTTCAAAATGTGATTCCTCCGGAAAGTGTTTTATCTTTGCGAATGGGCATTGACACAGATCGCTTGTGAACCGTATAATCTTTACGGGGTTTGATTCCCAACGGAACAGTTTCGCTTACCGTTCGAAATCAGGAATAAGGATTCTGCAAGATGAAAAAAACGTTGACTCTGCTGCTCTCGATACTGTTTCTGCTGTCCGCCGTAAGCGGATGCGGCGCGAAAAACGCCGTGAAGGACGGCAGAGCACGTCCTTCCTCCTGCGGGAAGCTGCAGGTGATCGAAGGCAGGCTGTGCGATCAAAAGGGGAATCCCGCCATGCTGCGGGGCGTCAGTACGCACGATCTTATCACCACCGAATCGTTTATCAATGACGATCTGTTCCGCGAGCTGTCGGAGGAGTACGGCGTGAACGTTGTCCGGCTTGCCGTTTATACCTACGGCGTGGGCGTGATCGGATACTGTACAAAAGGTGACAAGGACCGATACAAGCAAAACGTTGCAAACGGCGTGGCGTATGCAAAGGCGCACGATATGTATGCGATCATCGACTGGCATATTCTGAGCGACGGCGATCCCAATCGTTACTTGGATGACGCAAAGGCGTTTTTCGGAGAGATGGCGGAGCAGTACCGCAATCAAAACAACGTGCTGTATGAGATCTGCAACGAGCCGAACGGCGTGGATTGGCAGACGGTGAAGCGCTACGCGGAGGAGATCATTCCGATCATTCGCGAAAAGGACCCGGATTCCGTGATCCTTGTCGGCAATCCGGATTGGTCGAAGGACTTAAGGAGCGTCGCCGCCGATCCGCTTTCGTTCGGCAACGTCATGTATACGCTGCATTTTTACGCCGCGACCCACGGACAGGAATACCGGGACATGCTCGCTGAGGTGCGGAAAGCGGGGCTGCCGGTCTTCGTCACCGAATACGGCGTGACGGCGTCCAGCGGCGGGCTGCCTAGAGATCTTGAAAGCGCCGATCTGTGGATCGATCTTCTGGAACGGGAGAACGTTTCGTACTGCATGTGGGCGCTGTCGAAAGCGCCGGAGGCGTGCTCGATGGTCCGTTCCACCGTTCCGAAGTACCGCGGTTTCGAGCATGACGACTTTACCGAGACGGGTCTGTGGTTTCTCGAAACACTGAAAAAACAGAACGCCCGCTGACAAAGCGCGCAGCGAAAAAGCACGGCGGAACGCTGTGCTTTTTTGATCCTCGCGTAAATCATATATAATTACGAAATCGATTAAGATTTTTCTTGACAAGTCGGATCCGAGGTATTTATAATGAAATCGTCCGAAACAGGACGATTGTTTTTTCAATCGGTCGGACCCCGCGCACTCCACTGTATGTGCGGGGAACGGCTGAAAATAAAGGAGGAAATCATCCCCTCGGCTTGGGGTGCGGCAGTGTGGAGACCTGCCGCAATGCGCGGCCGACGTATGCGCGGCGCGCGAGGCGGTTCGTTGATGAAGATCGGGACCGTTAAAGTCAAACGCAGTATGGCAAATCTGTCACTCAGGAACATCAAGAAGGTTTACGACAACAAGGTCACGGCGGTCGACAATTTCAATCTCGAGATCAAAGACAAGGAATTCGTCGTCTTCGTCGGTCCGTCCGGCTGCGGCAAATCCACGACGCTCCGTATGATCGCGGGACTCGAGGAGATCTCCGGCGGCGAACTGTACATCGACGACAAGCTGGTCAACAGCGTTGCGCCGAAGGATCGCGACATCGCGATGGTTTTCCAGAACTACGCGCTGTACCCGCACATGACGGTGTATCAGAACATGGCGTTTGCGCTGAAACTGCGCAAGATGCCGAAACATGAGATCGACCAGAAGGTCCGTGAAGCGGCGGAGATCCTCGGCATTACCGAGTACCTGGACCGCAAGCCGAAAGCGCTGTCCGGCGGTCAAAGACAGCGTGTCGCGATCGGCAGAGCCATTGTGCGCGCGCCGAAGGTCATGCTGATGGATGAACCGCTCAGTAACCTCGACGCAAAGCTCAGAAATCAGATGCGCGCGGAGATCATCAAACTCCGTCACCGCATCGACACGACGTTCATCTATGTCACGCACGACCAGACCGAGGCAATGACGCTGGGCGATCGCATCGTCATCATGAAGGACGGCTTCATCCAGCAGATCGGCACCCCGCAGGAGGTGTTCAACCATCCGGACAATCTGTTTGTCGCGGGATTCATCGGTTCGCCGCAGATGAACTTCTTTGACGCGGAGCTTGAGCGCAGTGCAAACGGGTATTGGGTGCGTATCGGCAACGTCCGGTTTGCGCTGAACGATCTGCAGCAGCGGGCGCTGAAGGATCACGGCGTCGAATCGCAGAAGATCGTGCTCGGCGTCCGTCCGGAGCATATTTCCCTTTGCGCGGCGACTGAGCCGACAGCGCATCTCAATGCGGTCGTCGACGTTTGCGAGATGATGGGATCCTCGATGCATCTGCATGTCAACGCAGAAGGAAAGGACGTTGTGCTCGTGCTGCAGACGGTTGATCTTCCGATGGAAAAGCGCGCCGGTTTTGCATACGGCGAGCCGATCAGCTTCACGTTCGACAGCGATCTGATGCACCTGTTCTCCGCGGAAACCCGGAAAAACCTGATCTGAATACGGGATCTCCCGGTCGGACGAGACCGGGGGATTTTTTATCCGAATAAAAGAAAGGAATCACCATGATCGACATAAAGGGAAGATGGGCGCTGATTACCGGCGCATCGAGAGGAATCGGGCGTCTTGCGGCGCGATACCTTGCAGAACGCGGCTGCAATCTGATCCTGCAGGCGAGAACGGAACCGCATCTTGAAGGGATTCTTGCGGAGGTGCGCGCGCTCGGCGTACAGGCGATCCCGGAGGCGTGCGATCTCAATGACGCCGCCGCCGTCGACCGCATGCTCGAACGGATCGACGCGCTTTTTCAGCCGGTCGACATCGTGCTCAATAACGCGGGCGTTCAGGTGGCGTACCGCACCGATTACCTTGCCACGCCGGTTCGGGATTACGAGGCGAGCTTTTCGGTGAATACGATTGCGCCGATGCAGATCACCTACCATTTTCTGCGGCAGATGGAGCGGCGCGGCTTCGGACGGATCATCAACACGACCAGCGGAATCAATCACGAGCCGCAGCAGGCGGGTTATTCCGCGGCGAAAGCGGCGCTGGACAAGGTCACGATGGACCTTGCCGGCGTTTACGACGGAACCGACGTGATCGTCAGCCTGACCGATCCCGGCTGGTGCCGGACGGATCTCGGCGGTCCGCATGCGCCGAACGCGCCGGAAAGCGCGCTGCCGGGCGTGGTCGTCGGCGTATTTGTGGATGACAAGCGGTCCGGACGGTGCTTTTGCGCGCAGGAGTTTTCCGGAATGACGACGGAAGAAGCGGTGCGCGCGGCGGAGAAGGTCCCGACCTATCACGGAACCGTCGGCTGAAACGGAAACCGAACGAAACGACAAAGAACCCCTGTCCGCATTCTGTACGGACAGGGGTTCCTATATCAGGAAGGAATTACACTGTCAGTTCCACATAGCAGACGGGCGCGTCGGTCAGCGGAACGGTATTGCCCGCAACCGGTTTGCCGTCGACAACCAGCCCCTTTTCTGCGCCGCGCCGGACCGTGATCCGATAGCTCGTGCCACGGAACAGGCGGGAAAGCGTAAAGCCGTCCATCGTGTCGGGCAGGCAGGGATCGACGACAAGGCCGTCGTAATCCGGACGAATGCCGAGGATGCCTTGGCTCACGGCGACGAACGACCACGCTGCGGTGCCGGTGAGCCATGCGTTTTTCGCCTCACCGTACGTTTTCGCGTTGCGTCCTGCGATCGTCTGGCTGTAGCAGTAGGGTTCGGTGCGGTGGATCTCGCTCTTGTCCTCGATATAGGCGGGCGCGTTGCGCTTGTAGAGATCGAATGCGCCGTTGCCGTCCTTCACGGTGCAGTACGCCAGCGTGACCCACGGATTGTTGTGGCAGAAGACGGAGCCGTTTTCCTTATAGCCCGGAGGATACGAGGAGATTTCGCCGAGATAGTCGTGATACTCCGTGTAGCAGGGATGCAGCACCTCGATGCCGAATTCGTTGCCGAGCAGCGCTTCGGTCGACGCAAGTGCGCGCTTGCCGTACTCCGTGCCGCCGATGCCTGCCATCACGCAGAAGCCCTGCGGCTCGATGAAGATCTTGCCTTCGTCGTTTTCACGGCTGCCGATCGGGCGTTCAAACGCGTCGTACGCGCGGCGGAACCATTCGCCGTCCCAGCCGAATTTCAGCGTCGCCTGCTCGATCTCTTCGACGGACCCGCGGACGCCTGCCGCTTCCCCGGACAATCCGATCCGGTCGCACAGCGCGGCGTATTCCTTGCCGTACTTCACGAACATGCCCGCGATAAAGACGCTCTCCGCCTTGCCGCTCTCGAAGTTCGAGCAGGTCTGGAAGCTCTCGCCCGGCGTCAGGCTGAAGCAGTTCAGGTTCAGACAGTCGTTCCAGTCCGCGCGGCCGATCAGCGGCAGCCCGTGCGGACCGCGATGTTCGACCGTGTAGCGGAGACTGCGGCGCAGGTGCTCCATGAGCGGGACCTCGGTGCCCGCTTCGTTGTTGAACGGCGTCGGCACGTCGAGGATCGAGAAGTCGCCGGTCTCGCGGATATACGCGCAGGTGCAGGCGATGAGCCAGAGCGGATCGTCGTTGAAGCCGGAGCCGATGTCGGCGTTGCCGCGCTTGGTCAACGGCTGATACTGGTGATAGGTGCTGCCGTCCGCAAACTGGATCGACGCGATATCGATGATGCGCTCGCGTGCGCGCTCCGGGATCAGATGCACAAAGCCCAAAAGGTCCTGACAGCTGTCGCGGAAGCCCATGCCGCGGCCGGTGCCGCTCTCGTAATAGGAAGCGCTGCGCGACATGTTGAACGTGACCATGCACTGGTACTGGTTCCAGATGTTGACCATGCGGTCGAGCTTTTCCTCGCTGCTTTGCACCGTAAAACGGGACAGCAGGGAAGACCAGTACGCTTTGAGCGCATCGATCGCAGCGTCAAACTGCGCTTCGGTCTCGAACGCGGCGAGCATGGCGTGCGCTTTTTCCTTATTGATAACGTTCAGCGATTCAAACTTTTTGTCCTCCGGGTTTTCGACATAGCCGAGCCGGAAGAGGAGTGTCTTCGATTCGCCGGGCGCAAGGACCACGGAAAGCCGCAAAGCGGCGATCGGCGCCCAGCCCGCGGCGACGCTCATAAACGAGGTGCGGTTTTCGACCGCCTGCGGTTCGCTCCAGCCGCGGAAGCGTCCGAGGAAGGTGTCCCGGTCGGTATCGAAGCCGTCGATCGGCGCGTTGACGGAATAGAAGGCATAGTGATTGCGGCGTTCGCGGTATTCGGTCTTGTGATAGACCGTTCCGCCTTCGATCTCGACCTCGCCGATGTTCCAGTTGCGCTGGAAGTTCGTCGAATCGTCGACCGCATTCCACAGGCACCATTCGGTCACGCCGTAAACGGTCAGCTTCTTTTCGACGCCGCTCTCGTTTTTCAGAACGAGCTTCTGCACTTCCATGTCGGTGTGCATCGGAACGGTCACGGTCAGCGACGCGGCAACGCCGTTCTTTTTACCTTCAAAGACGGAATAGCCGAGCCCGTGACGGCAGCGATACGCGTCGAGCGCAGTCTTTGCCGGCAGGAACGCCGGGCTCCAGACCGTTTCGCCGTCGCAGATGTAGAAGCAACGTCCGCCCTCGTCGTGCGGAACGTTGTTGTACCGGAACCGCGTGATGCGCCGGAGCTTTGCATCCTTATAAAAACTGTAGCCGCCGCAGGTGTTGCTGATCAGCGAGAAGAACCCGTCGTTCCCGAGATAGTTGATCCAGGGAAGCGGCGTGTCCGCCCGATTGATGACATACTCCTTTGCAGCGTCGTCGAAATATCCGTATTGCATACGATCACCTCGTCCAAATGATTACTTAATCGATTAAGTACATTATACGCACAACGACGAAAAAAGGCAAGAGGTAATTTGAGAAATCTGCATATTTTCCGGAAAGCGGGGGAGAAATTGCATTTCGGCATCGAAAATCCTTGAAAAAAAGTATGAAAAACCTCTTGACGAACGTACAGGACGGCGTTATAATGAGCTTGACGAAATCGATTAAGATTATATCTTTTCGAAAGGGGACGGCGCATGGTCACCATAACAGACATTTCCAAGGCATGCGGCGTATCCCGCGCAACGGTCAGCAAGGCGCTCAACGGCGCGCCGGACATTGCACCGAAGACGGCAGAGCGGATCCGCGAGCAGGCAAAGGCGCTCGGATATCTGCCGAACGCAACGGCGAGAGCGCTGAAGGTCGGCAGGAGCTACAACATCGGAGTCCTGTTTTCGGACACGACGGGCGGCGGCATCACGCACGAGTACTTCTCACAGATCCTCGAGAGCGTGAAGGCCGAGGCGGAACGGCTCGGATACGACATCACGTTTATCAGCAAGGATCTCGGCGCGATGTCGATGGACTATTACGAGCACGCGAAGTACCGCAGCTGCGACGGTGTGGTCATCGCCTCGGCGGATTTCCAGGATCCTGCGATCGTTCGTCTTGCGATGAGCGAGATCCCGACGGTGACGCTGGATTATCTGTTCGACAGCCGGACGTCGATCCTCTCGGACAACGTCCGCGGCATGGAAGCGCTGGTGCGGTTCGTATACGAGAACGGACACCGGAAACTGGCGTTCATCCACGGCGAGATGACCTCGGTCACGCAGAAGCGCATCGCGAGCTTCAAAAAGACCTGCGCAACGCTCGGGATCACGGTCCCCCCGGAATTCATCCGGCCGGCGGTATACCACGATCCCAGATCGAGCGGTCTTGCGACAAGGGCGCTTCTGGAGCTTCCGGAAAAGCCCACCTGCATCTTCTATCCGGACGATCTGTCGTTCCTCGGAGGGATGAGCGAGCTTGAGCGCCACGGCATTTCGGTGCCGAAGGACATGAGCGTCGTCGGATACGACGGCATCCCGCTTTCGCAGGTGCTTCGCCCGAAGCTCACGACGTACCGGCAGGGAGCGACGGAGATGGGCACCGAAGCGGCGAGACTGCTGATCGAACAGATCGAGCATCCGGACACCTGGCTGCCGCAGAGCATCATGGTGGAAGGCGAGCTTTTGCCGGGCAGCACCGTCCGCAACATCGGTTGAAACGCGCAAGCGTTTTGATATAAAGGAAAGAGGAGCCGAAAAGGTTTCAAAAAACAAAATAAAAAAGGAGTAACAATCATGAAAAAACTGGTCGCAATCCTGATGGCAGTCCTGATGCTCGTCGGCATCGTCGCCTGCAACACGAAGCCCGCGGATAAGCCCGCAGAGCAGCCCGCAGAGCAGCCCGCCGAAGCAGCGGCGCAGGGCAAGGTGTTCAACATCTATGCCTGGAACGAAGAATTCAAGGGATTCTTTGAGAAGTACTACACCGTGCCCGAGGGCGTTACCGTCAACTGGATCATCACCCCGAGCGACAACGGCGCATATCAGCAGAAGCTCGACGAAGCGCTGCTGAATCAGGCGAATGCAAAGGACGATGACAAGATCGACATGTTCCTCGCGGAAGCGGACTACATCGGCAAGTATGTCGATTCCGACTACACGATGGATATCGCCAAGATCGGATTCACCAATGCCGACACGATGTATG
>CADAPG010000006.1 GCA_902789675.1 uncultured Eubacteriales bacterium | reverse complement strand
TCTTTGTTCCGCAAGCGACGCCGAGCAGCATCAGCAAGGCAAGAGCAAGCGTTAAACTCAGCCGAAATACAGGTTTCATTACAGTCTCCTCCGATCAAAAGCTTCTCCGATCCCCTTCGGGATTGAATTGATTTTATCATAACTCCGCAAAATAGTCCATAAAAACCTCGCTTTTCCGTGCCTGTTCGCACACAAAAAAACGGAACCCGAACGGGTTCCGTGCTAAGCGGTCTTGATGTGACTGTCGGTTAATTACTCTGCGCAGTAGGGCAGCAGAGCCATGATCCGCGCGCGCTTGATCGCGATCGCGAGATCGCGCTGATGCTCGGCGCACACGCCGGACATACGGCGGGGCATGATCTTTCCGCTCTCGGAAATGAAGCCCTGCAGCTTTTTGATGTCCTTATAATCGATGGATGTGGCCTTCTCAACGCAGAAACGGCAAACTTTGCGTCTGCTTCTCGGACGACGGGGACGCAGTTTACGATCTTCCATGTGATGCCTCCTGATAAATTTGAATTAAAACGGTAAGTCGTCGGCATTGATGTCGGTGAATCCGGCAAGATCCTGCGCGGGCGCCTGCGGACGCGGCGCGGAATAACCGCTGCCGTTTTCGTCCGCCGCTTTGGGCGTCAGGAACTCGACTTCATCCGCCGATACGTCAAGCGACATACGGGTCGTGCCATCCGATGCTTCGTAGGTGCGCGCCTGCAGCTCGCCGATGACGGCGACCTTGCGGCCCTTCTGAAGGTAACGCGCGCAGGTGTCGCCCAGCTGCCGCCAGGCATTGATGCGGAAGAAGTCCGTTTGTCTTTCTCCGCTCTGGTTTGCGAAGCGCCGGTTAACGGCAATGGTGAAGGTGCAGATGGTCACGCCGCTGGGCGTGCTGCGCACTTCGGGGTCGCGGGTCAGGTTGCCGATCAAAGTAATTTTATTCATGCTTTCAAATTCCTCCGTTCTTTCGTGCTGTTTTACTTTGGGTCTTATGCTTCCTTGCGAGTGACCATGTAACGCATGAGCCGCTCATCGTTGCGCATGTTGCGCTCCAGCTCACGGGGCAGTTCCGGATTCGCGTTGAAAACGACCAGAACATAATAGCCCTCGGTCTTGTAGTCGATCGGGTACGCAAGACGACGCTTGCCCCATACCTCGGTCTTCTCGATCTCGCCGCCGTTTGCAGTGATAATGTCGGCAAACTTATCCATGACGACCTTATCCGCTTCTTCATCGAGTTCAGGCGTGATCACGTACAAAACTTCGTACTGATTCATGTTTTTCACCTCCTTGTGGACTTGTGGCCTTCTCCTGAAGGCAAGAAGGACCGTTAGCTTTCGTACTATATCACAACTCTTCTGAGAATGCAAGGGCTTTTTTCGGTTTTTTTCCGTGATTTTGCGGCGGCTTTGCCGATCCCGATCTCCCGCATGCGCCGCAGGCACATATCGCCGCATGCGCGTGCAGGATTGCATTGTCATCCGTCTTTTTTTATGGTATACTGTCGGTATGAACGAGAGCGAGCTTTACAAACGCACCAATGCAAAAACTCTTGCAGGCGCATACCTTTTCGAAGGCGCGGAGGAATTGACCAAGCAGCAGGCGGTCGATCGGATCACGGCGCTTTTGGATCCCGGCTTTTCGGATCTGAACCTGAAGCGGCAGAAGGAGCCGGACGTGATCGCCGTGCTCGACGCGATCCATGCCGTGCCGGTGTTCGATACGCTGTGCGTGACGATCTTCACGGAGTTCGACGACGCCGCGCTCTTTGACGCGCTCGAAAAGCGAAACGCGCTCGACGCGCTGTTTGCGCCGACCGACACGATCATTCTCTTTGTGCGCCGCGGCAAAGGCAGGGAGACGCCGTTTTCGAAGCTCTTTTCCGACAAAAACCGTTATGTCTCCTTTGATCCGCTTTCCGAGGACCGCGCGCAGAACATGGTCGCAATGCTTTGCGCCAAGCGCGGCGTGCGGCTCGACCGTCCGGAGGCTTTTGCGCTGATCGACATGGTGGGCACCGACGCCTATCGGCTGGAAAACGAGGTCGGCAAGCTTTGCGATTACGTGGGAAACGGCGGCGTGATCACGCGCGACGTGCTGAAATTCATCGTGACGCCGTCGGTCGAATACGAGATCTTCCCGATGCTGAACGCGCTGCTGGCGGGCAACAAAAAGACCGCGATGCGCATGCTGACGGAAGCGATGGCGGACGGGCAGGAAAACCCGCTGCGCGTTGCGTCGTTCCTCGAGGGGCGGCTCAAGCAGATGCTGATCGGCAAAGAGCTGCTCGACGAAAAGCGTCCGCGCCCGGAGATCCTGAAGGCGATGGGCGGCAGTCCGAAGGCGGCGGAGATCGCGCTGAAAAACGCGCAGAAATTCCCGACGGAACGGTTGAGAAACGCCGTCGCCGCCTTTGCGGAGATCAACGCCCGCCTGAAGATGGGCGAGCTGAACGAGACCGACGGGCTGATCCTGGCGATCTATAAAAGCTTCTGAACACAATCCCTTTTCTGTACAAACAACGGCGCCCGATCAAAAGATCGGGCGCCGTTGTTATGATGCTGTTTTGGGAGAGATTACGGATTCTCCGCCGGGAACGAGGCGATCAGACCGACCACGTAGCGCAGGATCATCGCCGCATCCGCCGCCGTGACCTCGCCGTCGCCGTCCACATCCGCGTTCAGCGTGCCGCGCGGACTGAGTGCGGAGAGCCCGACGATCGACCGGAGGATCAGCGCCGCGTCCGCCGCAGTGATCATGCCGTCGCAGTTCGCGTCGCCGTACAGCGGCGCTTCGAACGTGATGCTGCCGTCGATCGTCGCCGCCTCGACCTCCGTGACCTTGTCCGCAAACAGGAACGATACGGAGCTCGGATAGCCGAGCGCGTTCGCGGTGAACGCGATCTCGACCCGATCGCCCGGCTGCACGCCGTCGCCCTTTGCGAACCAGAGCGTCAGGACGATGTCGTCATCGTGCAGCAGCACGCCGGCTTCGGACGCCCACGCGAACAGCAGCTTGCCGTTCTTTTCGGTCGCCGTCCAGTCGACCGGTCCTTCCGCTCTGCGGAACACAAGCTTCGTGCCGTCGCAGTGCAGGAAGATCTGTGCGCTGGTGACGAGGAGTCCCGGTTTGGGCAGATCCTCCAGACGCACATCGTACCGGTAAAGCATCTCGCCATTCTCCATGATCCAGACGTCGTTCGCGAACACATCCTCGCCCGCAAACGTCAGCAGATCGGGAATACTGAACGTGATGCTGCCGTTCTCGTACAGCACCGGATCGGCTTCCACCGTTCCTCCCGCTTCGTTGAGGTACGAAAGCCCGGTGCCCTCTTTGAAGACGATCTCCGCGACTGTGCCGTCCGCGATCGGACCCGCCGCCGCAAAGTACAGCGATACGACGACCGTGCCGTCCGGCAGCGGCTGCGCCTCGCCGTCGGTCGCCCACGCGAACCGGACGGTACCGTCCTCGGCGTTGACGCCGACGCTGCCGGTAAACGGCGTCCTCGCTTCCGCGAAGGTCAGGATCGACGGATCGTATTCGACAAAGACCTGTATCGAGACCGAACGCCAATCGACGTCGACGTTCCGGATCCTGACGTCGTACCGGTACAGCGTTCTGCCGTCGGCGTATTCCGCGACGTCGACCGCCGGGAGATGTTCGCCGTAGAACGTGGGACGCAGCATCGGAAGCACGACGTCCTTCGTCTGCGTGGTGAAGCGCTCGTCGGTGAACACCGCCGTCCAGCGTCCGAGACCGTCCTCCCGCGTGGTCGGCGGCGCAACGATCTCGTAGGTCGCGTGCTCCGTTTCGGTCCCGACGTGCGACGGATCGTGTTCGCACACCGTCGTTCCCGTTACGGTATAGCCGTCCCCGGTCACGACCCAATCATAGGTCGGGGTCCCCCATTTGTGACCCATCGGCGGGATCGGCTCGGTCTTTACCTGCGTTTCGAACAGCTCGACCTCAAAGACCGCGGTGTAGCGCACTTCGCCGCCCTCCTCGCAGGTCGGCGGGATCGGGATCTCGATTTCCGGCGTGACGAGCTCATGCAGAACGTGCGACGAATCATGCCCGCAGATGGAGATCGCCTCCGCGTATACGCCGTCCTCCTCGGTCTCGTGCCATGAGTAGACCGGGTCGCCCCATGCATGTCCGATCGCCGGGATCGGCACATACTTCGTCTGCGTCGTAAACAGATCGTTCTCAAAGGTCGCGGTGTAGAGCATTGTGCCGTCCATTTCGCAGGTTGCCGGCTGTTTCACCGTACCGACGGATACGACCGTTTCGGTCATGATATGCGTCTCGTTCAGCTCGCAGACCGTCGTCGCCGTGACGTTGTAGCCCGTTTCGGTCTCGACCCAGTCGTAGGTCGGCATGTTCCAGCTGATCGGATGGTACAGATAGAGCGGATTCTCATGCTTCGCGGTTTCTCCGGCGCCGTTGCGGACGAACAGCTCATAGACGCCTTCCGAAACGGTCAGCGTGGCGGAGTCGGTCAGCGCGGTCCAGCCGGTCTCCGGCGCTTCCGTCGTTCCCTCCGGCGCAAGCACGATCTCATAGTTCGCCGTATAGATGTTCTGCGCGGGCTCGCTGAGCGCCGGATCGAATTCACCGCCCGTCACGATCGATCTGTCCGCGATGACGCTGATCTGAATGTTGCCGTTTGCGCAGTCGACGGTTACCGCGGGATCGCCGATCGCAAGCGGGATCTCGACCTGCACGCTCGTGCTTGTCGTATTGCCCGCGGCGTCCGCAGCCTCAACCGTGTAAACGCCGCTGTACGCCACCGGGAAGACGCCCTTGAACGCGCTTCCGCTGACCGCAAGCGGATAGCCGTTGACGCACACGCTCTGAAGCGAGCGGTTGTCGGTCGCGTTGATCCGCAGACCGTCCTTCTCCGCCCGAACGGCCAGCTCCGGCGGAATGAGGTCGATCCCGTCGATCTGCACGATCGCTCTTGCCCAGGTGCCGTCGCTGCGGTCCACGCGCACCTGATAGTAGCCATCCTCTCCGATGAGCCAGCGTTCATCGTCCGATTTGTCCAAAGGCGTATCCCGGAACAGTCCGTCCGCGTATACATACGCCTTGCTCTCCTCGTTTTCTTCGAGCGCATATGTGCTGTTCAGCCACGGCGTATAGTTCTTGGGATCCGTCATGCCGACCAGATTACCGTCCGGATCGGTGGTGCGCAGATGGTCGCGGGTCATTTTGGGCGCCTCGGCGTTCGCGCCGGCGCTTACCACGCTGTTGAACCACTCCACGTTCACGCCGCTTTCGCTGCTGTTGCCCACGATGTCGGTCGCGCGGATGCTGACCTGTTTATTCTCCGCGAACGTGTAATCGAAGTACCACAGCTTGTCGCTGACCTTGACCAGCGCGGGCTCCGTGGTTTCGGAGAGCTTCTGATTGTTGAAGCTCACGCTCGAAATGCCGGATTTATCGATGATGTAGCAGGTCATCGGCACGGTGTCGCCGTCCTGCACCGAAGCGATTTCCGGGAAGCTGCGGTTCCACAGCATCTCCGGCGCGTCCGGATCCGGGTCGACGACCGGGTCGTCCTTATATGTTGCGACGAAGCGGTCGATCTTGGTGCCCGCCTTTGCCGAGACCTTGACGACGTGGTTCGCGCCGGTCGGGTTGTCGAAACGCATCGTTGCCGGCGACGACGTGAACGTCTGCGTGCCGAACAGAGAGGATTCCACGGTGATCTCTCCCATGAAGTAGAACGTCATGGTGTCGGCGACCGAATGGAACGTGAAGTACGCGCCGTCCTGGTTCGACAGCGAGAGGTCGTGGTTCATCGGTATCTCGCCGGGTTCGCCGCCGGTCCAGCCGATCGACACGCCCTTGTCGAGGAACGACCAGCCGGGTTGATCGGTCTCTTCGGGATACAGGATCGTTTCCTGTCCGTCGGCGTCATAGAAGGTGAACGTCGCGTCGTCGCGGTAGATGTTCACGCCCTGCGCCATCGAAGTGATCCGATACGTGATCACGTCGATCGAGTTGGTCGACATATCCTTCAGCTGCAGAATACCCGTCGGGACCTTACCCGCGTCGATCAGTTCCTTTGCAGTGCTGTTCGGCGCGGCGACGATGACCTGACGCTCCTCGTCGTAGTAGCAGATGCCCATGCGCGGCGTCCAGTCCGGCGTGCCGTCGCTGATCTCGGTCAGCATCAGGCTGGGTGTATCGTGCGTCGCTTCAAACGTGACGGGCAGGATGAGCGTCGTGCCGAGCGCGGTCGTGATGCGATCCGGCACCGTGAACGCCGTATGATGCTTGAACGTATGTTCGCTGCGGTTGTTCGTTTCGTTGTATTCTCCGTGATCGGAGCTGTATACCGAATACAGGAGATTCGGCGTATCCGCATCGGAATAGATCTCCGCCTTCAGGTGCAGACCGGTGATGTTCTCCTCGCTGATGAAGCAGGAGGTCGGCACGCGGAGCGTTCCGGTCACCGTGCGTCCGTATCCGACGCCGATCTTTGATCCGTCGGTTCCCTGCAGGCGGTAGATGCCGTTCTGCATGTCCTCCGTGCCGCCGCGTCTCAACAGCTGCTGTTCGCCGGTCTTCAGATCGCTGCCGGTAATGTCGATCACGTTGCAGATGCGGTTGCCGAAATCGTCGATCTTGCCGGTATCGTAGCTGAACTGGATGAAGACGTTTTCCGCATCGCCGGAGCCGTTGTTGATCACCATCGCATCGAGATCGAAGGTCGCAATGCCGTTCTTGACCGAAAGCAGCGACAGCTCGAACTTGCTGAAGCTCAGCTCCGGAGACTCCTCGACGGTAAACAGCGGTTCGGTCTGTCCGTGGAAAATCTTGCCTCCGTTCTCGCCGAAATACGCGTTCTCTTCCACATCGAGATAGAAGATCGCGTTCTTCTTGAGATTTGCCGTAAGCGGAAGCGAATCAAAGTAGAGCCGCGTCGCTTTTCCGGAGGGGATGGATTCCGTCAGCTCCCATTTCACGATTTCCCGCGCGGGGCTGTTTTCGCCGCCTTCCGTGACCATCAGGCGGACCGTCATCGGATTCGCAGCGCTCGCGCGGATGGACGCCGTGCCGGTGTTGCGGAAGCCCACCTCGCCGAGCAGTCTGCTGCCGATCGTGAAGTCGTGGTTATGGAAATCGAGATCGCCTTCGCCGATCGCCTGTTCGCCCATGCCGAATCCGATCGCATAGAAGCCGATCGAAGCGGCGCCGTCCGTGGCGATGGTGTCATATTCGAGCGCCTCGCCCCCGTTGACCGTCATCTGTTTCAGCTTTGTGATCGCGCCTGTCGTCAGAATGATGATCTGCTCGTTCTCCGGCGCTTCCGATCCGTTCTCCGGATCCTCCGCCTCTTCCGTCGGGATATGCACCGTGCTCATCTGCAGGTTGGAGAAGGTGAGCTTGTTCATCGACCCGGTCGCGCCGGTCGGCGTGGTGTACTGACCGAGGTATGCCTTTTCGGTCTGCTCCGGCGTCATGTCGTAGGTGATGCTGTCCTCGTAGATCTGCAGGTCGCGCATTGCAAGGATCGCCGGGCTGCCCCAGCTGCCCGCCTGTTTGTCCCACCACGCGATCCAGATCGCGTTGCTGAGGCTGTCGTTGACTGGTGCGGTGTAGACGACCGCAAGGTTTCCGTCCTCCGAATTGTCCGATCCGATCACCGCGTCGGTACCGGTGGTTTCGCTGAAGATCGGCGTCAGCTCGACGGACGCGCTGCTGTCGGCAAGGAGGTTGTCCATGTCCGCCTTTTTGAGCAGCCAGGTGTTGCCGCCCATTTCGAAGAGCGCCATCGTCTGCGCTTCGCCTTCGTCCAGCTTCGCCGTCACAAAGCGCAGGTTGGACAGATACGGGTCCGCCTGCTCCGTCGCAACCGATCCGCCGACGAACACGCCGTCGCGCAGTCTGGAATCCGCGACCGTATCCCTTGTGCAGCTTTCGTGGTCGACCACGGTTTCGATGCACACTGCGGGCGAGAAGCCGTTTTGGTCCACCGTTCTCAAGTACAGACGATGGATCATCGTCCGCTCGGTCCCCGCGTCGATACCGTTTGCGCCGACGGTCTGCGGCACATCGTTCGTCGTATCGAGATACACAACCTGCGTCGCGGAATACAGCAGATAGATCCGATCGCCGATCGTTGCCGTCTCCAGATTGTGGATATGCTCGCCGTCGATCACCGCCGTTTCTTCCGTATCGCCGACCTTCACATGCAGGACGCTGCTGTCGCCGCACTGCGTATTGAGCGCGGACTGCGTCGCCCACTGGAACACCGCGGACGAAAGGTCCGGAGGCGTGGTCTCATACGGGGGCTCCAGCATTTCTTCGGTCAGACCTTCATGATGCGCAAGCAGCCACGCTTTGAGCTTCGCGTTGTCCTGCGAGCCGTCTCCGGAAGCGCTGACCCAGATCGTGCCGCCGTTCTCCACGGAGGGCAGCGAACACGGATCGCTGCCGGTATACAGCGTGACGATCTCGGGAAGCTCGCCGCCCGTCAGCGGGATGCTTCTCTGCTTGACTTCGTAGCTGTCGCTGCTGCCGTCGCTGAAGCCGACCCAGCTGACGAGCAGCGCGTCATCGGATCCGACCGCGTCGAAGTAAAGATCCGAATAGTGGTTGTCGTCCACGATCAGATACGCCGGATCGGTGCCGCCCGTGATCGGATGCACGAGACCCGTGCCCTGCGAGAGGTCGCCGGTCATCACGAGCCGGCTCACCACGAGCTGCGTATCCTTGCTGTCCGCCTCCTCCGTCATGTACGGATAGAGGACGTAGTTCTCTTTTCCCGCCTTTACAAGCAGGTAGTCGTATCCGGTGACAAGTCCTTTGACCAACTCTCTCGCGTCGCCGGACGTGTTGTAGCCGGAAAGCTGGAAGTCGCTTGTGCCGCCCGGCGTGATCGCGCGGGTGTTGTCGTTCGGCGTGATGATCTTCTCCGTGCCGGTGACGTCCGTGGGTCCGGTGACACGAACCAGGCTCCGCCCTTCCGTGATTTCGGGATCTGCGACGATGTCGGGTTCGCCGCTGTTTGCGGCCTCATAGCGGTCAAGCTTCGCCCCTTTCTTCAGAAGTACCTTGACCTCGTCGGTGCCGGCGCTGATCGTTGCGGGCGATTTCTTGTAGTCCTTGCCCGTGGTGTCGGAACCGATAAAGACCGTAATATTGCCGCTGAAATAGAGTTTGATATCGGACGGCGACGGCGTGAAAGTGACAAACACGTTGTCTTCGTCCGCTTCGGACAGGTCGTGATTCTGCGGCGTCTCGCCGATGAATTTGCCGCCCTTCCAGCGCCACGGCTGCACATCCGTGCGGAACGTCCATCCCTGGTCGTCCTTTGACGTGTCCGCCGCCTGACCGTCGCTCCTGAAGAAGTGCATGTCCGTATTGTCCTTGAAGATGTTCACGCCCTGCGGCATCACCGGTTTATCCTCCAGCGGCTTTCCGAGCGCGTCGGTGTACGTAATCCACTCCTTGAGCTTCTTGTTGTCGTTCAGCGCCGTCACCGTGCTGTCCCAGGTGAAGTACCCGCCGGTGCCCGACTGTTTGCCGTCGGAACCGACCGAGAACAGATCCAGGGAGAAATTGAACAGCACCAGAGAGACGTTGACGCCGAGGGAGAAGTACGCCTTGAAATCGGATACATAGAAGCCTTCGTACGTGTCCGTTTCCGCGAGATACCCGCCCAGCGTGAGCGCGATCGACACGCTGACCTTGGCATACGCTTCGAGCTTCAGGACCTCCACGCCGATGCCGAAGCCTATCTCTACGCTGAAGCCCGGCTCAAGCGTTACCCCGTCGAACGCCCACTTGCTCCACGCGCCGATGATCGGACGGAGCTTGCTTGCCTTGATCGGCTTTGTATCGTTTGCCTTGATCCGGATATAGATGACTTTGTTGTACTCCTTCAGCAGGACCTGCTGTTCGCCGCCGTCGCCGGAGATCGTTCCGGACGCCAGAGCCGTACCGCTGAGATCCTCTTTGTCAAAGATCTCCAGCAGGACTTTGCCGTTGAGATTCAGGGAGAAGCCGCGAACCGTGTCCTTCGTCTTCTTCGTCATATCCAGCTGAAAGATCGCCTCTCCTCCGTTTTCAAGCGCCGAAAGATCATTTTCCGGCGGCATGAATTCCGTGATCTCGCTGCCGTACGTGGCTTTGCGGTATACGGAGAATCCCATGCTTGCCTTGAAATCCAGACCGACCTTCATATAGAAGTACAGGAGCGGGAACGCCGGAAGACGCGCCTGGAAGGTGAAATTCACGCTGAGCGCCGCAGAAACGCCCGCGTTCTTGAAGTAGAGACAGTTGTCGATCGAGTTGTACTCGAACGCGACGGCGAACTGTACGGTAAACGTTACGGCACGATTGGAGGTCTTTGCCTTGCCGTTCTTCGCCGCCCGCAGCGCATCGACGGAAAACGTGCCGGACATGAAGTTTCCGAGCGAATCCTTGTCGTCCGATTTACACGCCTTGATGAAGTCCTGCAGCGTGTCGTATCCGCTTGTCTTCTTGAAGTTCTCCTTTGCCCGTTCCGATAAGCCGGGCTTGTTGTCTCTGACCTTTTCATCGACGAGACACCATTCGCCGTCCTCGTATTTCTGCGTCTTCGTAACCTGTCGATAGGTCTTTTCGTCGCCGTTTTTCGTTTCGGTCGTGATCGTCTTCGTACGCGTATTCGGATCGGTCGGATCCTTTACGGTCTCGACCACCGTCGTGACGTCCGTACCGTTCTTCTGATAATTGTATGTTTCCTTGGTGCCGCCCTCAATGTTCTCGGTCGTCTTGGTGCCGCCGTTTGCCAATGTCTCCTCTGTCTCGCCGTACGTCTTGCTGTCGCTGAACGTCGGGATGCAGATCGAGAAAGCGATCTTGTTTTCCTCTATGATAATGTTCGCGTAATCGCCGATCCCGAGCTGCAGCGTCGGCAGATTCGCGCCGAGATCCTGCTTGAAGGCGTTCGTATCCGAGTTGTTCTGCGGCGATGCGCCCTGCGTTTCGCCCGGCGTATCCGCGGTTCCCGTACTCGTCACGCCTTCGGCGCCGGGCACGGAGCGCACCGATCCGATCTCGACCGTTTCCGGCTGGATATCCGCAAAGCTGTCGATCAGGGTCGTCCCTTCCGGACCGTAGGCATGCTTGATCTGCTCCTGAATACCGATCGCGAACGCGGAACGGTCCGTGAACGAACCGAGATAGCCGTTGATCTTCCGAAGTCCCTCTTCGGAATACGCATAGGTCCCGTCCGGATTCCGGGTCGGATTCTCACCCGCCAGAGGAACTCCGCCGCCGGTCGCATTGTTCGTGTCGATGATCGGAGACGGCGAATCGAACGGAACCAGCAGGTTCCCGATGAAATTCGGTGTCCACGTGAACGACTTTTCCTCGTTGGTGTCGGCGATCTTTCCTTCGCTGTCAAAGACGGCCGTCTTATGGGAATCGAACCACAATTCGCCGATATCGCCGCCGAGCGGGATCTCGATGACGCGCAGCCCCGACGCCTCCGCGCCGAACATCGGCTGATCGTCGGTCCGGTTTCCGCGAATATACCGGTACATCCGCTGTTCCTCGGTAAGCTTCGCCGCCGCAAGCGAATCGGTGACAGCGCTGAGGAACGCCGGCAGCAGCTGGGCTTTTTCATCCCCGGTATAGCCCGGAGGCGGAACGATCGAACGCGCGGTCGTGCTCAGGAACACCACCATGAAGTACTGATGTACCTGTTCGTTTCCGTTTTCGTCTTTGCCGAGAACCGCCGCAAAGTTCGATTCCGGATAATCGCCCGAAACCTGCTCGATGAACTTGTCGGGTCCGTCCACCTGAAATACGCCGTATTTGTCCAGCTCGCCCTTGATCTCGCCGTCCGCGTCGCTGTCGTAATAGATCTCCACATGATCGATCGAAACGGTCATGGGGCTGATCACATCCAGGAAGTCCGCGTCGTAAAACTCAAAAATCAGCTCTTCCTTTGTGAAATCCCGGTCGGCAAGCGGGATCACCGCATTGCCGGCGTAGCTCTTTCCTTCATGTATGATCAGATCCTGCGGATCCTGATGGAAACAGATCGTCTGGAAATTGTCGATATTCGCAACGGTATAGCCATGCTCGGTCTTGTTGAATTGATCGAAGCTGCCGCCATCCCATACCGTATCGTCGGCGGTCCGGAACGTGTGTTCCCCGTCGTTGTCCGTAAGCACGGAAGTCTGTACGGTGATCGTTTTTTCCAGGAGCCTGCGGAATACGTCTTCCTCGGTCTGCCCGTCCGGAACGGAATGCGAAACGTCGATGGTGATATTCTGCTGACGGCAGTAGGTCACGCACAGCGTATACACGCCGTTGAGGTCCGCTTCTCCGATCCCGTCCCAGATCATCGTGCAGCTGTAGCCGTCGCCGTTCGCCTCCACGTGCCCGACCTTATCGCCGTTCTGATTGACCATGAAAACGCCGTCCTGCGCGATCCTGTAATCGCCCACATTCCCCGGCGGTGTAATCATCAGCTTCGTTCCCACGTAGATATTGCCCTGCGTATCGACGCCGCCTTCGCCGGGAACGATCGATACCTCCGGCGCAAGCGTCAGGTAAAAGTTGCTGTCCGGATCGACCTCGATCTTGGGGAAATCGTTGTTCTCGTTCTGGTCGTTTGCCGTGAAGAGCTTCAGCCGGATCCCGTTGCCGTTCTCGTTTGTGTTATGGAACACGCGTCGGTGTCCGCCGACGGCGGAGACGTCGAACAGGGAATCCATGCCCTTTGTCGTCACCTGATCATTGAGGCTCGTGGACGGATTGCTGGTCCAGGCGTCGTAATACTGCAGCCTCAGACTGATCTCGAAATGCTCGCCGAAATTCAGGTTCGGGCCCTCCGGTGTTCCCCATTTGTAATCATGGACATAATGGTCGTCCATCGCAGATCCGTATCCGCCGATTTCCGAAATCATGTACTGCGTTTCCCATTCATTCGGCTGCGTTTTTGTATGACCTGTACTCGTATCATAACCAAACCAATGCGAGTACGACCAGTCCCCGACCGTAACGGTCAGTTCCGGACGCAGAACCCGGTGATTCCATCTCAATGCGCCTGTCTTGTACAAGCCGGGGCGAACCCAGCCGAAGGACATCAGAAGCTGATCGTAATAGTCTCCCGGCTCGTTCTCATCGTTCCATACGCTTATGGCTTTGCCGCAATAGTTGGTATCGAGCCTTGTTACGTTATACGTGCCGCCGTAATCGCGCTGACCGTAAACCGTATCGAAATATCCCTCGTCGCAGGACTTGATCCAGCTGATCGGATCCTTTGACGATCTGGCGTGATCCATTCCGTCGTAGGAGTTGGCAAGATCGCCCATGATGTCGTCCCAGTCGCGCCAGTAGTCCGTTCCGTCGTTCGCCTGCTCCGCCTGATAGATGCTGTCGCGGCTGAACGAATACTTCAGAAGATCCGGATCGACGCTGTACGAACGGGTCTGCTCCGGTCTTGTCAGCGACGCAACCACCGGCTGCGGCTCGGGCATGACGGCGTTCGACACAACGGTCGGCTCGGTTTCAATATCGATCAGCGCATTCTTTCCCTGCGTAACGTGCGTGGCGGAATGCGCGGCATTGTTCCTTGTCAGCAGGGTCGCAAGATTGACGCCTGCGTCCTTGTCCTCCGGCTCATGGCAGCTGCCGAAGATCGTTACGTCCACGCGTCCGATCGAAAGGGTGCAGAGGTCGTCGGTGCCGCCGCCGCGCACGTCGGACAGCACGACGGAGAAGCCCTTCTCCCCCGTGCTGTAGTTTGTGATCAGCGGAACGGCGATCTCGATCTCGTCGATCGATCCGGCAAAGGCGAGCTCGCCTTCAGTCTTCGCGTAATCGATACCGGCAAGCGCTGTGCCGTCCTCGGTCATGTAATGCACCGTCACGGGGTAGGTCTTGCCGCCGGTGCGCGCGACCTTCACCTTTGCGACGCCCTCCGCGCGATCCGCCGAAACCGTTTCGGCCGTAAACCCGAGCTCGGAGGGTTCGCCCCTGTCGTTGTCCGATACCATCAGCGTCAGCGTGTTGCAGGTGTCGGACGCCGCGCCGCCCTCGCAGCGCAGGATCGTGAACAGCCCCATCTCGGGGAGCTCGGGGATCTCGTCGTCCAGCGCCGTGACGCGGATGTATTTGACCGTCTCGCCGTCGGCAAAGGTCAGTTCAAACTCGCAGGAAAGGAAGTCGTCCTCAGATTCGAGCGCGGTAAAGCCGAACTCGTCCGGGATCACCAGATCGTCCGGAAGGGGCTCCGGATCCCTGTAGGGGGATTCGTAAACCTCGCCGAGCAGCGACACGGTGCCGAACAGTGCATTGTCCTTCTCATAGATGCAGCGGAAATCCAGCCCGGTCCATTCGTCGATGTCGAAATTCCAGAGATCGCCCCAGCGAATGGGCAGCTCGTCCGCTTTGACGCCGTCCACGGTCCGCCATTCGCCCAATTCCTTGACCTGCCAGCGGTATGCGTCCGCATCCACCGGCGCAGACAGGCGCAGATTCAGCTCGGACGCCTCCTCAACGTTCTCCGGCATCTCCGGAAGCGTCACGAAAATCTCGGACGCCGCCGTATCGAGCTCCTTCTGCGGGACGCCGAACTGCTGATACGCGGCGATCGGATTCGGGTTTTCGTATTCGATCCGAACGTCCTGCCTGCCGGACGCGGCATAGTCATAGACCGCTTCCCTGCCGTATTCGTCCTTCGTGATCACCGGCGTGTAGTGGATCCGGACGGTCGCCTTGCCCACCGTGCCGCCGAGACGGTACATCGGGATCAGGATCGTCTGCGGGATCTCGTGTCCGTCCGCGGTCTTCGCGCCGGGTTCGGCGATATCCGCCTGATAGTTGCCGAAGGCAAACGTACCGAACGGATAGACCTCGTTCCAGTCCTCGTCCGGCGTGATTTCTCCGTCCTGCGTTACGATCACGTCGGGCGTTTCGCCGTCCGGTTTAGGCGGCTCGTCGACGCTCTCCGCCGAAGCGAATCTGCTCGGCAGCAGAGAGACGCACATGCACAGGCAAAGTGCCAGCGCGAGGACCTTTTTCATGAAACCGGTTTTCATTGTTTGCTCCCCCTTGTGAATTGTCTGGTCTGTATGGGTCATGGGATCCTGTCGAAAAAAGAAACATGTGCGCGTCGCCGGTTTTCGGCAGACGCATTCGATGAGGTCATGCGGATCGTGAATATCGTATATAGTATACACTTGCTGCGCGTATCTTGCAAGCAAATATCGGCATTTTTGTTCAAGTTCTGTTCACATTTATAAAAAAGGAAGCTGTTCCGAAAACGCAAATCCGTTTTTGGAACAGCCCCGTGGCTTTTCCGTCTGCGCGTCAGACGATCGGGCGGACGTTTCCGAGAACGACGGCGCCGTTCTCCGTGCCGCAGTCCGCTTCGTACCCGCCGAGGTTCGGCGCGTACCAGTCGTAAAAATCCTTCTTCGGTTCGGCAAACTGCCAGAGGACCGACATGATGACCCCGCCGTGTACGACGAACGTCGCGTCTTCGCGGACGGTCCGCAGCGTCTCCGTAAACGCGGTGCCCACGCGCGCATGGAATGCCGCCTGCGATTCGCCGTTCGGACACGCGCCGCGGCAGAGGTCGTCGACCCACGCGCGATAGACGGGATCGTTCGCCATCTCGTCGGCGGTGCGCCCTTCGAAATCGCCGAAGTCCATCTCCTTAAGCCCGTCGACAACGATCTGCTCCGCGTTCGGGAACAGGATCGCCGCCGTCTCCCGCGCGCGCTTCAGTGGCGAAACAAAGACGCTTTTTTGCGCAGGATCCTTCTCATGCCGTTCCGCCGCCTCCCGTCCCTCCGGACAGAGCGGCTCGTCGCTTCTGCCGACATAGCGGCGCGCGGCGTTGCCCGCCGTCGTGCCGTGCCGGATCAATCGCACGCGCATGGCAATTCTCCTTTCAGCGCGACCGGAATGCCCGCTGTGACGCGCACAACCGAAGCCGCTTCCTTTGCAAGCGCGCAGGTCAGCCTTCCGACCGCCTCGCGCCATACGCGCTCCTTCGGATCGAGCGGCACGACGCCGCTGCCGACCTCGCAGCAGAGAACGAGCTCCTTTTTGCGCAGCAGCGGAAGGAGATCGCGCGCGTGTTCCGGATCGCCGCGCACGATCGCTTCGAGGTTCACGAGCACCGGACGGTCCGCGTGCGCGTCCTCCGTCATATCCGCTTCCGTATAGCCGAGCGCCTTCGCGTAGCTTTTCTTGCCCGCGCCGAAGCCTCCGAGGATCAGAACCATAAGCTCACCGTCCTTTCCGCAAGGACCAGCGCAAGCAGCATCGCGCCTGCCGAGAGCGTGATCCCCGCGCCCGCCAGATCGCCCGACATGCCGCCGAACTGCTTCCCTGCCGTATGCTTGATATAGAAGAAGACGCAAAGTCCCGCAAGCAGCATGCCGCCCGCCGCAAGCGGCGACAGTACCGCCGCGCCGCCGAGCGCAAGCACGGTCCACGCAATCAGCACCCAAAGGGCGCTTTTTGACGCGGAATCGCGGAACGCGCGCTGCATGCCGTTTTCGCCGCCGGAGGGCAGCAGGCTTAAAAGCGAGCCCAAAGCGCGGGACAGGACGTGCGTAATACCGAGAAACCCCACCGTCTTCCAGTCGAGCGGAAGCGCGGCGCACAGCCCGAAATACAGCAGCAGATAACAGCCGACAGCGATCACGGCAAACGCGCCGCAGTGCGGATCCTTGAGGATCGCGCGCTTCTTCTCGGGTGCGGCATGGCTTGAAAGCGCGTCGGTCATGTCCGCAAAGCCGTCCATGTGGATGCCGCCGGACAGCGCGATCGGCAGTACGGTGAAGGCGACCGCGGTGAGGATCGCCGGAAGCTGCAGAAGTGTCGAAAGCCAGTACCAGAGGCACAGGAATCCGCCGATCGCACAGCCTACGAGCGGCAGCGCGGACAGGACGTTCTTCAGGCTGTATTCGTTCCACTCGATCCGCGGCGCCGGCAGGACCGAAAAGGTGGAAAACGCCGCTGCGATCGCGGTCCAAAGCGCTTTCATACGGACAACTCTCCTTTCAACGGAATCGGGATCCCCGCGACGACTTCGAAAACGGCGTCGGCGCGCGCCGCGACCGCGCGGTTCAGCGCGCCGAGCGCGGCAAGGTACGCGGTCGTTGCGGGATCGTACAGAACGCCGTCGTTTCCGATCTCGTCGGTCACGACGACCAGCCGGCTGCACTGCGCCGCAAGCGCTTCGATCCCGCGCAGCACGGCGTCGAACGGATCGCGCGGGGACCCGGACGAAAACATTTCATTGGCGGCAAGGTTTCCGAGATCCTCCAAAAGCACGCAGCCGCGTTCCGGAAGCGTCAGCGACGCAAGGTCCGTATACCGCTCGACGGTCGCAAAGCCCTTGTCCTTTCGCATGGCGCGATGGCGCGCGATCCGCGCCTCGCCCTCCGCGCCGAACGGCTGCATGCAGGCAAGGTAGAACCGCGGCGCATGCCCGAGGCACAGGGATTCGGCAAATTCGCTTTTTCCGGAGGCGGAGCCGCCGGTGACGAGGATCAGCATTCGTTCCCTCCCTGCGGCACATACTGTTCGATGCCGGTCTCCGAAAACGAGACCGAGCCGTGATAGACCGACAGCGCCATGTCGAGAAGCGGCAGCATGCACACCGCGCCGGTGCCCTCGCCGAGCTTCATGTCCGCAAACAGGATCGGCTCGAGCCCGAGCTCGCCGAGGATCGCCTGCGCCACCGGCTCCTTCGAGCAATGGCTCGCCAGCATGGCGGTAACGCAGTTCGGCACAAGCCGTGCGGCGACGAGCGCCGCAACGGAGCTGATCAATCCGTCGATCAGGATCGGCAGACGGACCGCCGCCGCGCCGATATAGAGCCCCGCAAGCCCCGCAAGATCGAACCCGCCGAGCTTAAATAGTACGTCGAACGCGTCGGACGGATCGGGTCGGTTCACCTCGATCGCGCGGCGGATCGCGTCGCGCTTGCGCAGAAGCCCCGCGTCGGAGAGCCCCGCGCCGCGTCCCGTGACGGTCCCGACCGGAAGGTTCAGCAGCACCGCCGCGATCGCCGAGGACGTCGAGGTGTTCCCGATGCCCATCTCGCCGGTGACGAGAATTGAGTCCCCCGCCGCCTTGCGCTCCTTTGCCAGACGGACGCCGGCTTCGATCGCCTGCAGCGCCTGCCGTTCCGTCATGGCGGGTCCCTTCGTCATGTTCGCCGTGCCGGAAGCAACGTGCAGATCGTACACGCCCGGCACGCGGGAAAGCATTCCGAGATCGACCGGGATCACGTCGGCGCGCGCGGTCTTTGCCATGAGACACACCGATGAGCGGTGTTCATGGATGCGGCGCGCCATCGTCGCGGTGACGGACGCGTCGGTCTGCGTGACGCCCTCCTCGACGATCCCGTTGTCCGCGCACAGCACCAGCACCGTGCGCCGGTCGAGCGAAACGTTCTCGCTGCCCGTGATCCCCGCGATGCGGATCACCGCGGTCTCGAGCTTGCCGAGCCCGTCCAGGGGCTTTGCGATCCCGTCCCAATGCGCCTTTGCCCGCGCCGCCGCCGCCGTATCCTGCGGCGCGATCGCCGCGTTCCATGTCAAAAACGGTTCCCTCATTGCGTTTCCTCTGCCTGCGTTTCTTTCTTTATATGATTATAGCATTCGTCGCGAAAACCGTCAACGCCGCGTGAAAACCGGTTGAAACGTCCGTCCGCATCCGTTATAATACAGGTGAAAGCGAGGTGTTGCATATGCGCAGACGAATCGCGCTGCTCCTTGCGCTGCTGCTTTGCGCATGCGCGAAGCCGGCGCCGGAGGTTCAGGCGCCGGAAGAGACCGAACAGACGGAACGGCCCGTCGCGCCGTTTGCCGTAACCGAGGTGTCCGACACGTTTGTATGGATCGGAAAAACGGCGGAGGAGATCGGCGTCGGCAGAACGCATTTCGATCACTCCGGCAACATCGTATTTTCGGGCGACCTGTTCGGGCATACGGTCACGGGAACGGCGTATCTGCTGACCGATTACGAGGATCCCGCCCGCGCCGAACGCGTTTCGGAAATCTGGCTGACCGACGGGATCGAAAACATGCAGGTGACCGAGTCCGCGCTTGAGGTGCGGTACGGTGAGCCCTATGCCGAGGGCGAGGAGCCGTACGTGGAATCGAACGGCGGTACGACCTTCTGGCAGAAGTACTGGACGGGCGAAGGCGTTGTTTCGCTCAGCAACGGCGCGAAAAACGACTACTATGTGTTCAGCTATGCCGTGCCGAAGGAGGTCCCCGAGGAGATCGCAAACCGCGCGGCGGGGCTGTCGGTCGAATCGCTCGGACACCGGACCGGCGTCTATTTCCACTTTGCGGAGGGCGAAGCCGAGGATCTGCATATCGAGGAAACGCAGTACGAGGATTTTCCGGCGTATCTTCTGACCTTCGTGCAGGACAAGGTTTCGTACCGCGTGACGATCGTGAAGGGCGGCGAGGCGCTGTTTGATACGCTGACCGCGTCCGGAACCTGGACGCAGCTCGATCAGGAGCTGCAGACCTGCCGCTACCGCGCGCCGGAAAGCAGTCCCGGCGTGCTGTATGAAAAGAATCTGTTCGGCGATCTCTGGATCATCGAGCCGGGCGAGCCGATGAAGCCCGAGGAGCTGGAAGCCTTTGCGGACTTCCTGCTGCACCGCTGGCTGTACTGAACCGGGGTCCGAAGACCGGCGATACGCGCTGCAGAAATCAAACAGGGGATGCTCAAAACCGGATCGGTTTTTGAGCATCCCCTTTTTTGTCCCTTATCGGAAAACGGGATTATTCCACGGTCACGCTCTTTGCGAGGTTGCGCGGCTTGTCGACGTCGAGCCCCTTTGCGACGCTCGTGTAATACGCCAGAAGCTGCAGCGGAATGATCGCGATGCTGCCGATGAAGTGCGGGTCCGCGTTCGGCACGTAGACGGTGAAGTTCGCCGCCTCCTCGACGTTGTAGTTGCCGTAGCCGGTCAGCCCCATGAGGTACGCGCCGCGCGCCTTGCACTCCGCCATATTGCTGACGGTCTTTTCGATGCGGTCCTGCTGCGTCAGAACGCCGATGATCAGCGTGCCGTTTTCGACAAGGCTGATCGTACCGTGCTTCAGCTCGCCCGCGGCGTACGCCTCGCTGTGAATGTAGGAGATCTCCTTCATCTTGAGACTGCCTTCGAGACAGATCGCGTAATCGAGCCCGCGCCCGATGAAAAAGATGTCCCGCGCGTTGGCGTGCTTGCTGGCAAACCACTGGATGCGCTCCTTGTCCTCGAGCGCGCGCGCCATCTTGTCCGGCAGCTCGGAAAGGTCCTTGACGTATGCCGCATACCGCGCCGGATCGATCTTTCCGCGCACGTCCGCAAGCGCGACGGAAAGCGTATACATCGCCGCAAGCTGCGCGCTGTACGCCTTGGTCGTGGCGACGGCGATCTCGGGACCGGCGAGCGTATACAGCACGTGATCCGCTTCCCGCGCGATGGTCGAGCCGACGACGTTCACGATCGCGAGCGTCGGCACGCCCTTCGCCTTTGCCGCCCGAAGCGCCGCGAGGCTGTCCGCCGTTTCGCCGGACTGCGAAACCACGATCACCAATGCGCCGTCCGAAAGCAGCAGCTTCCGGTAGCGGAATTCGGACGCCAGTTCCACGCGCACCGGGATCTCGGCAAGGTCCTCGATCACGTACTGCGCGAGCATGCCGACGTGCCACGCCGAACCGCAGGCGACGATGTGGACGCTGTCGATCCTCGCGAGAAACTCCCGGTCGAGCCCCGCCGCCGAAAGGTCGATTTTACCGTCTTTCACGATGCTGTTCAGCGTGTCGCGCACCGCCTTCGGCTGCTCGTGGATCTCCTTGATCATGAAATGCTCGTAGCCGCCCTTTTCCGCGGCTTCGGCGTTCCAGGTGATGCGGGAAAGCGGCAGCGTGATCTCGTCGCCGTTCAGATCGAAGAAGTGCGCTTCGCCGGGCAGGATCCGCGCGGACTGCAGATTGTCGATGTAGTAAACGTCCCTTGTGTGCTTCAGAATCGCGGGCACGTCGGAGGCAAGATAGCTCTCGCCGTCGGCGACGCCGATGATCAGCGGGCTGTCCTTGCGCGCACAGTAGAGCTCGCCGGGGTAGTCCTTGAACATCAGCGCAAGCGCGTAGCTGCCGCGCACACGGACCATCATGCGGTTGATCGCGTCGATCGGACCGATCTTGTACTTTTTATAATAGTAATCGACCAGCTTGATCACGACCTCGGTGTCCGTGCCGCTGTAGAACCGGTAACCGTTGTTCAGAAGCTTCTGCTTGAGCTCCTCATAGTTCTCGATGATCCCGTTGTGCACGCCGACCACGTCCGATTCGACCGGACCGGAGCCGGAGCCCGTGGCGTTGCCCGAAACGTGCGGATGCGCGTTGGCGCGGCTCGGCTCGCCGTGCGTCGCCCAGCGCGTATGCCCGATGCCGCAGAAGCCCGGCATCGTCCTGCCCTCGTCCGTCATTTCGATCAGATTCCTGAGCTTGCCCGTCGCTTTGACGACCTCGGCAAGCGCGTCGCCGCTGCGCACGGCAAGACCCGCGGAGTCATAGCCGCGGTATTCGAGCTTTTTGAGCCCCTCCAAAAGGATCGGGGCGGCAGGTTTTGAACCGGTATACCCGACGATTCCGCACATACTTCCTCCTCAATAAACAACCATGTATTTTTTCAGTTCCCAATCGGTCACGCGTGTGCGGTATTCATCCCACTCACGCCGCTTGCCCTCGGTGTAATGCGTGAAGACGTGATCGCCGAGCGTGTCCACGATCAGCGGATCGGCGGAAAGGCACTCCACCGCCTCCAGAAGATTGCCGGGCAGGCTGTCGATGCCGTGCGCCTTGCGCTCCGCGTCGGTCATCAGATAGATGTTTTCGGTGATCTCCGCAGGCGGCGTCATGCCGTGCTCGATGCCGTCGAGCCCCGCGGCAAGGCAGACCGCGATCGCCAGATACGGATTGCAGGCGGGATCCGGGCAGCGAAGCTCCACGCGCGTGGAACTGCCGCGCGCGGCGGGAATGCGGATCAGCGCCGAGCGGTTCGACGCGCTCCATGCAAGGTAGCACGGCGCTTCGTAGCCGGGAACGAGCCGCTTATAGGAATTGACGAGCGGATTCGTGATCGCCGCCATGCCGCGCACGTGCGCAAGCACGCCCGCGATGAAGCTGTACGCATCCTTTGAAAGCTGCTTCTCGCCGTCCGGATCGAAGAACGTGTTCTTTCCGTCGCGGAACAGCGACATGTTCACGTGCATGCCGCTGCCGTTGATCCCGAACACGGGCTTCGGCATGAAGGTCGCGTGCAGACCGTGCGTCTGGCTGATCGTCTTGACCGCCATGCGGAACGTCAGGATGTTGTCGGCGGCGGTCAGCGCGTCCTCATACTTGAAGTCGATCTCGTGCTGTCCCTCGGCGACCTCGTGATGGCTCGCTTCGATCTCGAAGCCCATCTCCTCGAGCATCAGACAGATCTCGCGGCGCACATTTCCGCCGTGGTCGATCGGCGCCATGTCGAAATAGCCCGCCGCGTCGGCGGTACGGGACGTCGGCAGCCCTCTGTCGTCCGCCTCAAAGAGGAAGAACTCCATCTCGGGACCGACGTTGAACGTGTAGCCCAGCGCCTCGGCGCGCCGGAGCGTCCGCTTCAGGATATAGCGCGGATCGCCGACAAACGGCGTGCCGTCGGGGTTGTAGACGTCGCAGATCAGCCGCGCCGTTTTCCGGTCCGCAGGCTGCCACGGCAGGATCGCAAAGGTGTTGAGATCGGGGCGCAGGTACTGGTCGGATTCGTGGATGCGGGTGAAGCCCTCGATCGAGCTGCCGTCGATCATGATCTTGTTGTCCACGACTTTTTCAATTTGCGACCGCGTGACCGCGACGTTCTTCATCTGTCCGAAAATGTCGGAAAACTGCAGGCGGATGAACTCGATATCTTCTTCGTTGACGATGCGGATGATGTCTTCTTTTGTATAGTGTTTCATGGTATTTCTCCTTGTATTTTATGATTTTGTGCCGCCTCGATGAACCCGAGGAACAGCGGGTGAGGTTTGTTGGGTCTGCTCTTGAATTCCGGATGATACTGCACGCCGACAAAGAACGGCATCTCTGTGATCTCCGCGGCTTCCGCAAGGCGCCCGTCCGGGGAAACGCCCGAGAAGGTCAGTCCCGCGTCGATCAAACGCTGTCGGAATTCGTTGTTGAGCTCGTAGCGGTGTCTGTGCCGCTCCGCGATCGCATCAAGCGCATAGCAGCGGGACAGCGTCGTGCCGGGCTGCACGATGCACGGATAGCTCCCGAGCCGCAGTGTGCCTCCCTTGTCGATCTCGTCGCTCTGTCCGGGCATGAAGTCGATGACCTTGTGCGCGCTTTCGGAATCGAACTCGCCGGAGTTCGCGTCCGCCCAGCCGAGCACGTTCCGCGCATACTCGATGCACAGGATCTGCATGCCGAGGCAGATGCCGAAATACGGAAGGCGGTGCGTTCTCGCAAAGCCCGCCGCCGCGATCATGCCCTCGATGCCGCGGCTGCCGAAGCCGCCCGGCACCAGGATGCCGTCGACGTCCTTTACGTCGTCCGGCGTGAACGTCTCCGAATCGATCCATTTGAGATGCACCGAAACGCCGCGCGCGTATCCCGCGTGCCGCAGCGCTTCGACGATCGAAAGGTACGCGTCGTGCAGCTGCGTATACTTGCCGACGATCGCGACCGAAACGGAGCCCTTCGGATGCTTGACGCGCTCGACCATCTCCCGCCATTCGGTAAGGTCCGGTTCCGGCGCCGTAAGATGCAGCTTGCGCAGCACGATGTCGGAAAAATGCGCCTGTTCAAGGTACAGCGGCGCTTCGTACAGCGTATCGAGCGTCAGGTTTTCGATCACGCAGTCGCGGTCCACGTTGCAGAAATGCGCGATCTTCTCGAAGATCCCGTCGTCCGTGATCGGCTCGTCGCAGCGCAGCACGAGCACATCCGGCGTGATGCCCATGCCCAGAAGCTCCTTCACGGAATGCTGCGTCGGCTTGGATTTGTGCTCGCCGCTTGCCCGAAGATACGGAACGAGCGTGACGTGGATGTAGATCGCATTTTCCCGTCCGACCTCGCGCCCGACCTGCCGGATCGCCTCCAAAAAAGGCTGTCCCTCGATGTCGCCGATCGTGCCGCCGACCTCGGTGATGATGATATCCGCGTCGCTCTTTTCGCCGACGCGGTAGATGAACCGCTTGATCTCGTCGGTGATGTGCGGGATCGTCTGCACCGTCTTGCCGAGGTACCCGCCCTGCCGCTCACGCGCGAGCACGTTCGCATAGACCTTGCCGGTCGTCAGGTTCGAGTACCGGTTCAGATCCTCGTCGATGAAGCGCTCGTAGTGCCCGAGGTCGAGGTCGGTCTCCGCGCCGTCCTCGGTCACATAGACCTCGCCGTGCTGATAGGGGCTCATCGTGCCCGGATCGACGTTGATGTACGGGTCGAGCTTCTGCGCCGCGACCTTGAAGCCGCGCGCCTTTATAAGCCTGCCGAGCGACGCCGCCGTGATGCCCTTGCCGAGACCGGAGACCACGCCGCCGGTCACAAAAATGTACTTCTTCATACCGTTCCTCCCGCTGCTGTCGTAAAGAGAGAGGCGCCCGTCCGAGGGGTGTTTCCCCTACGGATGGACGCCTGACGTTCATCTTCAGACATTTCATCGAAATGCCGCATATTCGGTTTTGTATGCCTCGCAGTTCGCGTCGGCGATATATCATATACAAAAAACATGTTACAAATTATATGCTTTTCGGATCCGTTTGTCAATACTTTTTTGTGAACAGACGACCCTTTTTCCCGAACCGAAAACGCGGCGGAGAACGCCGCCGTTCCCGCCAAAAACGAGAACGCCCCTTTGCCGTATCATCCGGCAAAGGGGTGCGTTTCGTTTGATCTGTTCCGCGTCTTTCCGACGCCGGGGTCCGTGCGGATCCCGCTCAATGCGCGCTCTTGTAGGCGTCGGCAGCCATTGCGTAGCAGTAGAACGCAGCCGCCGCGTTCTGACCGACCGTGTCCGTATACATCCCGAACA
This sequence comes from uncultured Eubacteriales bacterium, assembly GCA_902789675.1. Lineage (GTDB taxonomy): Bacteria > Bacillota > Clostridia > Christensenellales > CAG-138 > UBA3792. Next base: position 20,474 of record CADAPG010000006.1, on the reverse strand, counting down.
TCTGCCGGACATAGGACAGCGCGGAAACGTTGATCGTTGCGCTGCCGTTGTCCGATAGGATCACGATCTCATAGTTCTTGCTGAGATTCCGCGCCACGATGTCCTTGATCTCGATCATATAGCGGCTTCCGACCTTGCGGACCTCCGCCGGTTCGCCGTCCACCGTCGCCGTGAACAAGCCGCTGTAGCCCGCGGCGGGCGCAAACTGCACGCGGATCGCCGTCGCCGAATCCAACACCGTCGAGAACGACAGTTTCCCGATCTCCAGCCCGTCATTTTCAATCGTGAAGTCGTAATCATTGACCGCCGATCGGATCGTATCAAGATCGTATTCCGTCGTGTAGCATTTCGTGATCTCCGCGTAATCCGTGCCGAGCGTCCATCCCTTCTGCACCGCAAGGAACGCCTGCATATAATGACCGTAGTCCGCGATCGCTTCGATCAGCGCCTGCGTCTTCGCGTCGAACTTGTCACGATTCTCGTCGTAGCTTTCGAAATAGTCCGTCGCCGCGTACGTCTTTTCGATCGTCTTTTCCTCGCCGTTCTCGAACCAGTGGAACGTCGCCGTGATCGGCTCCGCCATCTGAATCACGTTGATGTAGCACACGAACCGCGCGGATCCGTTCTCCACCCCGCTGCAATCCTGACGCTCGGTGATCGTGCCGTGCGGGATCGCAAAGGTCATGTAGCTCTCCGCATAATCCACGCCCTCGATCGCCGGCATCTCCACCCGGAAGCTCACGCCGATCCGCTCCGTCAGCAGCAGCGACTGCGTTTTGAAGCTCGGCGCAGGCGTCGGATCGTCCGCATTCGCAAGCTCCGTGGTATAACGGATGCTGCTTTCCGAAACGGTATAGATCGTCAGCGGTTCGCCGGTGTTATTTTTCTTGCAGGTGAAGCAGCCCTTATCCGTGTCGTAGCACAGCGTCGCGGTCGCCGTCTGATTGTTCGTGAAGACCGGATGACCGTTTTCCCACGAAAGCTGCCAGTACGCCGCGCACTTGCCGCCGGAAACGACGAGCTTGGCCGTTGCGGAGAGCTTATTGCTGCTCGAATTGTAGCAGAGGTAATACTGATTTGCGCTGCCCTTCATGCGGATCGTGTAATTGCCGTTTCCGACGGATTCGATCTCATAGAGATAGGCGTCCGTCACATCCAACAGCATATCCCCCGCGACCGTGATGTCGGTACTGTCGATCGCGATTGCCGCAGAGGAGGTCGAAACGCCGCTTACGGTCGTGTTTGCGGAGAGCACAACGCTGCCGTTATAGGTCAGAACCGCCTCGCCGGACCAATCCTCGGGCTCCGCAAGCACCTTCAGATACGTTCCCTCGGGAATGGCGGCGCCGTTCTGCTCCGCGTAATAATACAGCGCATAGAAGGTGCGGTTCGCCGTCAGCGTGACGGCGTCGCCCGAATAAAGGCAATCCGGACGCATGTCCGTGTCCGCAACGCGCGCGTCGACCCAGCCGTAGAACATGTATGCGTGCGCGTCCGCAGTCGGCGTTCCGACGGGCGTCGGCAGAGTGACCGTATCGCCGGTATACGCGTTGATCGCGGCGCAGCTGACGCCCGCAGGGGTTACGAACGACGCCTGCACCGCCTCGCGCCTTGCAAAGTTGATCCGGATCGTGCAGTCGCTCTCCGCACGGACCGAGAACCGCGTCCGGGAAAGCCCGTCGCCGTTCTGCGTCGCAGTCGCCGTGCCGGAAAGCACCTCGTATCCCGTGACCATGCAGCCGGTTGCCGGCGTCGCCGTGATCGTCGTGCCGGAAACGGATACCGTGCCGAGGCTCGTATCGTTCGAAACCGCCGTTACATTGAACTGCGGGAACAGCGTCCAGGAGGAATACACCTCCTGCCGCGCGTCGACGTTGCCCTGTCCGGGATATTCGTCCTCGGAGGAGGCGACGATCGGGTACGCGGGATAGGAGCTCGTATACGGATCTTTGTAGCCGCCCTGCTGCTTCATATAGGCGACTGCCTCCGCGACGTCGGCGCCGTCCTTCATCTTGTTCCAGAAATATGTTTCCCAATTATAGTCGCCGGCAAAGGTAACGGACTGGGAATAGCCGTAGACGACCTCGACGCCCTGTTCGCGCAGCGGGGCTTCCATGCCGTCGGTCGCCATGCCGAGGCAGATCGCCATCCACAGGAAACTGTTCGGCGCGGTTTCGGTCATGTGGTTTTTGATCGCCGTACCGTCGACGAAGGCGCCGCTGCCGCTCCGGAACGCGTGCTGATAATTGCCGTACGTCCCCTGCACCGTGGCGGTATCCGCGCTCGTCAGACCTTCGTAACTGGTGAGGCAGAGATAAGAGGTATTCGCTTTGGACGTGTAGTCGCCGGACGCCGAGCTGTAATCGGTGTTGCCGTGCGAGTCGAAGATGACCGTGCCGCAGGTCCCGAGCTCGCGCGCGACTGCGTCGATCGTCGCCGCGCTGCCGGAATAGATCCTGCAGGCGCCGCCGGTCGCCTGCGCGATCGAGTTTGCTTCGTTCCGGTACTGATTGGTGAAGCTCGAATCCGAACCGTAATACGGACCGATCAGCGCGACGTCCGAGGAATACGGATAGCCGCCCTTCGATGCATACGAGATCGTCTCGACCGAAGCGGCTTCTTCGGGCGTTTTGCCGGTCAGGTTGGCGCGCTGCTTCTGCCGCGCGTTCGGTACCCAGCCGTTGCCCATGCCTTCCGTGTCGTGCCAGAACACAGACTGTCCGTTCAGGTAGAGCGTGCCCGGCGCATAGCTTTCGTGCGCTTCGACGAGCGCAACGATCCCGTCCGTCATGCTCATGTAATCGTTTGCGGAAGCGGTCGAAACGGTCACGCCGTTTTCCGCAAGCCGTTCGTCCTCATACCGTTCGATCCGGACCCAGAGGTCGTCTCCGGAATTTGCGGAACGCGTTTCCGCGACATTCGTTTCGCCGTCCGCAACTGCCTTTTCCGGCAGGCGGAAAAGCCCCAGCGGCAGCACCAGAAGCGCCGTGAGCAGGATCGCAAGCAGTTTCCTGAATTTCATATTGTTTCTCCTTTCGGGGATTTCACTCGTATTTTTTATTATATCATGCGGCTTTCCGATTTTCAATCATTTCCATGTTTTCAAGGCATGAAAAAACGATGGACGCGAAACACGATCCGTACTATAATGGAATGATAAGACACAACGGAGGTACGGTTATGGAACTGCGCGATGCAAACGGACTGACGGAACAGGAATTTCTCAAAGCATATCGGGACAAGCACTACCCCGCGCCGTATCTGACGGCGGACGTCGTGCTGCTGTCGGAGGGCAGGGACGTGCTGCTGATCCGGCGCAAGGGGCATCCGTACCTCGGCTGCTGGGCGCTGCCCGGCGGATTCGTGGAGCCGGGCGAAAGCGCTGCGGACGCGGCGCTCCGGGAGCTCGCCGAAGAAACGAACGTGACCGGCTTCACGGAAGCCGACATCCACGAGATCGGGCTGTTTTCTGAGCCCGGGCGCGATCCGCGCGGCTGGGTCGTTTCGGACGCGTTTCTTGTACCGGTCGACCGCGAAACGATCAGCTTTTGCGCGGGCGACGACGCAGCGGAAGCGGCGTGGATCGCCGTCGGTCGGGAGGGCGATCGGCTTGTCCTTCCCGAGGGGATCCGGCTTGCGTTCGACCACGAGGACGTGCTGAAAAAAGCCTTTGCGCTGTACGATGCGATCACGAGATAATATACTCCCGCAAGGTGTTGACACACGCGCGCGTTCGCGTTACATTTAACATAGTGGAAAAGGCGCGTTTTGCGCCGATCAATCTCATAAACAAACACATTCTACAGGAGGAAAACACATGGTAAACGAGGCATTGAAACAGCTCTTACAGTACGATCCCGAGATCGGCGCGGCAATGCAGGACGAGCTGAACCGTCAGCGCGGCAACCTGGAGCTGATCGCATCCGAGAACATCGTATCCGAAGCGGTCCTGATGGCGATGGGCAGCGTACTCACCAACAAGTACGCGGAGGGCTATCCGGGCAAGCGTTACTACGGCGGCTGCCAGTTCGTGGACGTCGTGGAGAACCTTGCGATCGAGCGCGCGAAGAAGCTGTTCGGCTGCGATTACGCAAACGTGCAGCCGCATTCCGGCGCACAGGCGAACATGGCGGTGTTCTTTGCGGTGCTGAACCCGGGCGACACCTTCATGGGCATGGACCTTTCTAACGGCGGTCACCTTACGCACGGAAGCCCCGTCAACATGTCCGGCAAATACTATCACTGCGTTTCCTACGGCGTGGACGAGCACGGCGTCATCGACTACGAGGACGTTCGCAAGAAGGCGCTCGAGTTCCGTCCGAAGCTGATCGTCGCGGGCGCAAGCGCGTACTGCCGCACGATCGACTTCCCGAAGTTCCGTGAGATCTGCGACGAAGTCGGCGCGGTCCTGATGGTCGACATGGCGCACATCGCGGGCCTCGTTGCCGCGGGCGAGCATCCCTCTCCCTTCCCCTATGCGGACGTGGTCACCACCACCACGCACAAGACGCTGCGCGGTCCGCGCGGCGGTCTGATCCTCGCAAACCAGGAAGCGGCGGATAAGTTCAACTTCAACAAGGCGATCTTCCCGGGCATCCAGGGCGGTCCTCTGATGCACGTCATCGCGGGCAAGGCGGTTGCGCTCGCAGAGGCGCTGAAGCCCGAGTTCAAGGCGTATCAGCACCAGGTCGTTCTGAACGCGAAGGCGCTTGCCGAAGCGCTGAAGGCGGAAGGTCTCAAGATCGTTTCCGGCGGCACGGACAACCACCTCATGCTGCTCGACCTCATCGGTCTCGACGTGTCCGGCAAGGCGCTGCAGAACCGTCTGGACGAGGTTCACATCACGGTCAACAAGAACACCGTTCCCGGCGAGCCGAGAAGCCCGTTCGTGACCTCCGGCGTCCGCATCGGCACCCCCGCCGTCACGACCCGCGGTCTCAAAGAGGAAGACATGAAGACGATCGCGCACTGCATCGCGCTGGCGATCAACGACTTCGAGAACTCCAAGGAGTACATCGACGCGGAAGTCAAGAAGCTCTGCGACAAGTACCCGATCTATCAGGACTGATCTATGGCGGAACTCCTGAAGGGCAAGCCCGTCGCAGACGCCATGACCGCACGGATGCAAAAGACGGCGGAAGCGCTCAAGGAACGCGGCGTTGCGCCGACCCTGTGCGTGGTGCGCGTGGGTGAACGCGCGGACGATCTGTCCTATGAAAAGGGCGTCGTCAAACGCTGCAATGAGGTCGGCGTCACGCTGAAGCAGCTCGTTCTGCCGGAGGACGTCACGCAGGACGCGTTCGAGACGGCGTTCGAAACGGTCAACCGCGATCCTTCCGTTCACGGCATCCTGCTGTTCCGGCCGCTGCCCAAAGCGCTCGATTCCGAACGCATCCGCAAGCTGTTCGATCCGAAAAAGGACGTCGACGGCTGGACGGACGGCTCGCTTGCGGGCGTGTACGCAAACACGGACCTCGGCTTTGCGCCGTGTACCGCGCAGGCGGTGCTTGAGATCCTGCGCTTTTATGGGATCGACCCGAAGGGCAAGCGCGCCACGGTCATCGGGCGGTCGCTGGTCATCGGGCGCCCGGTTTCGATGCTGCTGATGCACGCAAACGCCACGGTCACGACCTGCCACACGCGCACGGTCGATGTGCCCGCGATCGCGCGGGAAGCGGACATTCTCGTGTGCGCCGCGGGCGTGATGAAGAGCGTCACCGAGGCGTTCACGAATCCCGATCAGGTCGTCGTCGACGTGGGCATCCACTTTGACGAGGAAACGGGAAAGCTCACGGGCGACGTCGATTTCGACCGCGTCGCGCCCGTCGTCAAGGCGATCACACCGGTCCCCGGCGGCGTCGGCGGCGTCACGACCTGCGTGCTCCTCGATCACGTACTGAAAGCCGCGTCCGCGGTCTGAACTGAAACACAAAACAAAAACCTCTTTCGCCCGATCGGCAAAAGAGGTTTTTTTCGTCGGTCCGTTATCGCTGCGACACGGTGAACAGCGAGTAGAAGTAGCCCTTCTCCGCCATCAGCTCGTCGAAGGCGCCCTGCTCCGCGACGACGCCGTTCTTCAGCGTAAAGAGACCGGTGCAGCGGCGCAGGATGTTTTCGTCGAGGTCGTGCGTGACGATCACGCGGGTGTAGCCGTCCAGCTTCAGGATCGCGTCGAGCACCTCGAAGGTGGTCTCCGCGTCGAGCGCCGCCGTCGCCTCGTCGATGAACAGCACGGGCGTTTTTCTGAGAAGCGCTCTTGCGATCGAAATGCGCTGGCGTTCGCCGCCGGACAGCCCGGAGCCGTTCTCGCCGCACAGATATTCCTCGCCCTTCTCCTTGATGAGTTTCGAAAGACCGGACAGCCGCACGGCGCGGTCGACCTCCTCCTTCGGGAACGCGGAGAACATCGTGATGTTGTCGCGGATCGTGCTGTTGAACACGAACACGTTCTGCTGAATGATGGACACGAGATCGTAAAGCGAGCCGGGCGAAACGGTTCTGAGCTCGCGATCGTCGTACAGAATCTCGCCGTTGTAGTCCTTTGAGGACGCCATGAGGAGGTTCAGGATCGTGGACTTGCCGCTGCCGGAGCCGCCGACGAGCGCATAGCAGCCGCCTGCGGGAAGCTCCATGTCGACGTCCTTCAGAACCGTCTTGCCTTCTTCATACGCGAAGCTCAGATCGCGGATCGAGATGCCTTTTGTAAGCTTCGGTTCGATCGACTCGCCCTCGTTCGGGACGTTCTGATGCAGCGCCGCCGCAAGCTTTTCGATCAGCGCAAACGACGACTTTATCCCGGCAAAGAATGCGGGGAACGTCTCAATGGGACCGAGCACGTAGTTCAAAAGCTGCACAAAGACGATCGCAGTACCGGGCGTGACGCCCTTTCCCGAAATTGCCATCGCCGCGGCGACGAAGAACACGCCGAACTGCAGGATCGCGCCGGCGATCCCGGACGCATAGTTGACGTTGACGTTGACGCCTGTCCGCTTCTTTGACGCGTCGGCGACGCTTTCGTTGCTCTCCGCATGCAGGCGGGTGATGCTGTCCTCCGCCTTGAAGCTCTTGATGACCGCAAAGCCGGTGAGCGCGTCCTTCAGCATGCCGGTGTAGCGCTCCTTTTGGTCGGAAACGTCCTTTTCCGCCTTTGCCGCTTTATTCCCCAGCGCCACGGAAACGATGATCGGCAAAAGCGAAAAGCCGATGGCGATCAGCGTCAGAAGCGGGCTGTAGAAGATCATAAGCCCGAACGCGCCGACGAACGAAACCGCGATCACCACGGTGTTCTGCAGCCTTGCAAGGAAGTCGTTTTCGATGGTGTTGACGTCGTTAGAAAGCGCGGAGAGATAGAGCGAGGAGTTTTCACCGGAAAATGCCTGAATGCCCTTTTCCATGAGCCGGTCAAAGACGTACGCGCGATACTGCTGCATCGCCTTTGCACGGAATCTGGTGAGATAGATCCGGTCGATCACCCATGCGAGCGCAAACAAGCCGAACGAGGCGCATGCAACGATCAGCAGCGTCCGGAACCCGAATTGGCTTTCGCCCGCAATGAGATCCGCGACCTCCTTGATGAGCCAGGACACGACCAGTCCCGCGACGGCGGTGAGCACCGCCGCAAGCACGGTCATAAACAGATTGAACTTGTTCTTTCGGAACAGCTCTTTGATAAACGGACGCCGCAGCGCTTTCAGTTCTTTTTGATCCATCGGAATGTCCTCCCCCTGCGACCGGTCGTCCGGTCGTTTGATCTTACGGTATGATTATATCCCGGATCCGGTCGGCACGCAACACACCGCTAATATCATTGGAATATTATTTTTTCTACTGTCAGTATGAGTTTTGGTGGGGATAGAAAAGCTTTTGACACAGCTTATCAGGCTGACGGAAAGGGAATCAGAATTCGTGTTTTCACGAAGGAGCTATACTAAGGTATGCGGCCGAGTGAAAACGCGGATAATTTGCGGCGAAATAAATGAAAAGAAAAGGCGTTTTTACGCCTTTTCATCCAATAAGTATTCTTTTATAAATCTTCGCCGCAAATGGTCTGAACCCTTTTACGGCAGTCTGGATTCGGGATGTTCTCAGCCGGTGAACGGATCATCCTGATGCGGCATCGGCGTCACCTGCGGCGCGGGCGTGGAGGGCTCTGGCGTCGGCGTGGCCGGCTCGGCCGGATTCTGCGGCTGTTCGCCCGGCTCGAAGCTCGGGGAAACGGAAGCCGGCGCAAGCGTCGGGAGCGAATACCCCGGTTCGTACGGCGAAATGTTCACGCCGCCCTTGCTGTACAGATAGATCGTCGCCGTCGGCTTGCCTTCGCGGATGAAATCCGCCGCCTCGTCCATGATCTCCGTCCAGTGCTTCGTGAGAAGCATCAGCTTCGTTTCGAGGTTCGAGGTGTCGCCGACCTCGATCGTGTACGGCGTGCCCTCGATGTACATGCGGATCTGCATCAGCTCCGTCATGTCGATCCGGTTGATCTTCGGCGTGCGTTCCAAAAGTCCGAGCTCCTTGAGCTTGGTCAGAAGCCGGATCAGCGCGGCGACCTGAATGTCGCTCGCGTCGCCGAGGCGCGTGCCGTTGACCGCGCTCGAAATGCTCATGCCGTCTGCGATCAGCAATCCGTTCGTGCTTTCCGCCGCGGCGTTCAGCACGATGCCGTTTTCGTCGATGATCGCCAGATACTCGCTCTGCGGACCCCAGCGGACGCATGCCGCCTCCTCGCGCTTGCTGACCGTGACGTGGATCGTGGACGGGAACGAGAACCGCACCGTCGCGTCCAGATACGCGTCGTTGTCGCGGATGTGCTTTTCGACGTCGGCGGTGCTGATGAACAGCGCGCTGCGCTTCCGAAGCTTTGAGCGGAGGCCGGTCAGGTCGATGATCTGCTCCTCCGTATAGCCGCTCGGCACGTTTGTGACGTGTACGCTCGAAAGCCGCGTGATGAACCAGGTCAGCGCCGCGAGCACCGCGATCGCGAGAATGCCCATGATCATCGTGGACGTGCTGCGCTGCCGTCTCTTCTTCCGCTCCGCTTTCAGAAGCTCCGCCTGTCTTGCCTCTTCGCGGGCGCGCTTTTCCGCGCGTGCCCGGGACCGCGCGCGCGCTTCGTCGTATTCGCGCTTCGCCTCCGTGTCGTGCTCGACGACGGTCGTCGTCGCCTTCGGCGCGTTCTTGCGCTTGCCGTAGCGGGCTTTCTTCTTTCCGACGCGCCGTCCGTACCGGTCGAACCGGAACGTCGGCGTTTCGGAGGGCTTGTCCGCTTTCTTCGGTTTTGCGGGGACGTCCTCCGCCGCGGCGTCCGAAGGCTCGTCCGCCTCCCGCGGTACGGGCTCGCCGTCCGTCGGTTCCCCGATCGCAGGTTCCGGCTGTTCTTCGGGCGCGTTGTCGTCCGATCCGAACAGGTCGATCGTTTCCGTCGACTTGCCCGCATCGTCGTCAAACAGGAAGCTTGCCCGTTCACTGCGTTTTTTCTTCTTGATCAATGCCGTCTTCCTTTCGTATGACCGAGCCGCCCAAACGCCCGATCACGCTGTCCATTCGTTCATAACCGCGCTCGATCCGTTCCGCATGGCGGATCACGGTCTCGCCCTCGGCGGACAAGCCCGCCAGTACCAGCGCGGCGCCGCCGCGCAGATCGTGTGCGATGACCTCCGCGCCGTGCAGCCGTTCGACGCCGGTGATGATCGCCGTGCGGTCGAGGATCCGGTTCTTTGCGTCCATGCGCTTGAGCTCCTGCGCATGGCGGAACCGGTTTTCAAATACGTTTTCGACCAGCACCGAGTTCCCATCCGCAACCGACAGCAGCGAAAACAGCTGCGGCTGCAGGTCCGTCGGAAAGCCCGGATACGGTCTCGTTTCGGTAAACGCGACGCCGCGCGCCCGTCCCCTTGCGCGAACGCGCACGGAATCGGCGGTTTTCGTTACCTCGCATCCGCACGCGGAAAGCTTATACAGGAGCGTGTCGACCGCGTCCGGCTGCATGCCGGTGACCGTGACGTCGCCGCCGGTGATCGCCGCGCCGATCATGTACGTGCCCGCCGCGATGCGGTCCGGCATGACGCGATACGTCGCGCCGTGCCCCTGTTCCACGCCGTCGATCACGACCGTCGGCATGCCCGCGCCGTGCACGCGAAAGCCGCAGGCGCGCAAAAAATTCTGTAAATCGACGATCTCCGGCTCGCACGCGGCGTTCCGGACCGTCGTTCTGCCCTCGGCACGGCATGCCGCGAGCATGATGTTCTCCGTTGCGCCGACGCTCGGATAATCGAGATCGACGACGGCGCCTCTGAGCCTTCCGCCCCTGCAGCGGATGCGCCCGCCGCGCTCCTCGATCACGGCGTTCAGCCGCCGGAGCCCTTCGAGGTGCAGGTCGATCGGACGGTTGCCGATCTCGCACCCGCCGGGATACGGGGCGTCCGCCTCGGAAAAGCGGGACAGCACGGAGCCGAGCAGAAAGATCGACGAGCGCAGCTCGCCGGAAAGCGCGGTCGGCAGCACGAAATCCGAAGCCGTTCGGCTGTCCACGATCAGATCGTCCCCCTCGCGCCGCACCGTGCAGCCGAGCGATCTGAGGATTTTCAGCATGTTCTCCGCATCGCGGATCACGGGGCAGTTTAAAAGCCGGATCGGCTCCTCCGCAAGCAGCGTCGCCGCAAGGATCGGCAGCGCCGCGTTTTTGGACCCCTGAACCGAAACCGTTCCCGAGAGAACGGCGCCTCCGCGTACAACCCAGTCTGACATCTTTGAAGTTCCTTCCGCATGATACTGCATCTTATGCGGAGGAAACGCGGATTGTGCTTTACATGCGCGGGTTCACGTCGCGCGAAATGCTCAGAAGAAGACCCATTGCGGCAAGGAAGACCAGCAGAGACGTGCCGCCCGCCGAGATGAACGGAAGCGCCTGCCCGGTCGTGGGCAGCAGTCCCGTGACGACGCCGATGTTGACGAAGACCTGGAATCCGAAAACGATCGAGATACCGGCGGCAAGCAGGCTTCCGAACCGGTTGCGGCAGCGCATCGCGATCACGATCCCGCGGAACACAATCCATGCGTACATCAGGATGACGATCAGTCCGCCGATGAAGCCGAACTCCTCGCACAGGATCGCGAAGATGAAGTCCGATTCGCCGTAGGTCATGTACAGCAGCTTCTGATAGCTGTTGTTGAGTCCCTTTCCGAAGAACCCGCCCGAGCCGATCGCGTAGTACGACTGCAGAAGCTGATAGCCCGTGCCCTGCGGGTCCAGCTCGGGATTGCCGAACGAGGTCAGACGGTCCATGCGGTACTGCGCCGATCGCGCCAGCACAAAGAAGCCGATGATACCGATGATGCCGAGGATGACCAGCTGCTTGAGATCGCACCCGCCGAGATACAGCAGAACGACGCCGATGAAGCCGATGATAACCGCCATGGACATGTTCGGCTGCAGCATGACGAGACCCGCGATAAAGCCGATCGCCAGCAGCATCGGGAGCATGCCGAAGCGGAACGTGTTCATTTCGTTCTTATGACGCGACATGTACGAGCACATGAAGATCATGAGACCGAACTTTGCGAGCTCACTCGGCTGAATCGAGATACCGGCAATGTTCAGCCAGCGCTTTCCGCCGTTCAGGTCCTGCCCCCACAAAAGCACCGCGATGAGCAGCACGATGGAGATCGCCATGAACACCGAGCGCAGACGCTCGATGATGCGGTAGTCGATCAGCGAGACCAGCAGCATGATCGGGTATCCGATCAGCAGGTATACGAGCTGACGTTTGAGGTAATAGAAGCTGTCGTTGTTCGCGCCGGAGTAGTGCTGCGCATAGTAGTAGCTGGCGGAAAAGATCATGACGAGTCCGAACGCGCAGAGCACGGAAATCACGAGCAGGATGGAAAAGTCCACCTTGCCGCGCGTGATCCGCGCGTTTTTCAGCCGCGTCAGGACCGATTCTTTTTTCGCCTTCTTTTCTGCCATTCTGCCTCCGGTTTATTCGTATGCGCGCGCAATCTCTTTGAACACTCTTCCGCGCGTTTCGTAATTGTCGAACATGTCCCAGCTTGCGCAGGCGGGGCTAAGGAGCACGCAGTCGCCGGGTTCGGCAAGGTCGCGCGCCTTGTCCACGGCGTCGCGGAACGTCTCCGCCGTGTGCATGAGGCTCTCATAGCCGTGCGCCTTCGCGCATTCGAGAATCTGTTTTTTCGTGTCGCCGAGCACGACGCACGCCTTGACGATCGGCGTGAACGCCTCGAAGAGCTCGTCGAAGCCGATGTGCTTGTCGTAGCCGCCCAAAAGCAGCACGGTCGGCTTCTTCATCGCCTCGATCGCGCGGATCGTGCTTGCCGGGTTCGTGCCCTTCGAATCGTTGATGTAGTCGACGCCCTGCTTCGTGCAGACGTACTCGATGCGGTGTTCGACGCCCGCGAAGGTCCTGAAGACCTCCCGGATCGTCTCCGGCGCGATCCCCTGCGAAAGTCCCAGAAGCGCGCAGAGCATGGCGTTTTCGAGGTTGTGCGCGCCCGGGATGCGGATCTCGTCGGCGTGCATGAGCGCATGCTCCTCGCCGTTCATGCGGCAGATCAGCATGCCGTCGCGCACGAACATGCCGTTTTCGACCTCTTCTTTGCGGGAGAAGTACAGCACGTGCGCCGGGGTGAGCTTCGCGAAGTTTTTCACCGTTTCGTCGTCCCAGTTCAGCACGGCGTAATCGTCTGCGGTCTGATTGTCGAGGATCTTCGCCTTCGCCGCGATGTAGTTTTCCATCGTGCCGAAATGGTCGAGATGGTCCGGCGTGATGTTGCACACGCCCGCCGCCTTCGCATGGAAGCGAACGTTGCCTTCGAGCTGCAGCGCGGCGGTCTCCGCCACGACGACGTCTCCGGGCTGCGTTTCGAGCGCGTGCGCCGAGATCGCGACGCCGATGTTGCCGAGCACGAAAGTTTTCCTGCCCGCCGCCTTGAAGAGCTCGCCGGTCAGCGCCGTGCAGGTCGTTTTGCCGTTGGTGCCGGTGATGCAGACGAAGTCCGCCTTTGAATAGCGGTAGCCGAGCTCGATCTCGGAGATGACCTCGATCCCGCGGCGCTTCGCCTCGACGATGAAGTTGCGCGTCATCGGAATGATCGGACTCGGGATCAGAAGGTCCACGCCGTCCAGAAGATCCATCGGGTTCGCGCCGAGCTTGACCTCGTACGCGATGCCGGAAAGCTGTTCAAAGAGCCCCTTGATCTCGGGCTTCATGTCGTTGACGATGATGCGGTAATTGTCCTGATACAGAAGGCGCGCCGCGGCGATGCCGCTCTTTGCCATGCCGACGATCAGCGCTGTTTTTTGCTTTGCCATAGATCCTCCTTACTTACAGAGCCAGAAAATGATGAGCGCGCCCGCGCTTGCGATCGCTGTGATGACGGTATACATCGAAACGATCCGCGTTTCCGGCGTGCCGCCGAGTTCAAAATGATGGTGCAGCGGCGCCATGCGGAAGATGCGCTTTTTGCGGAGCTTATAGGAACCGACCTGCAGAATGACCGAAACGGACGTCGCGACATACAGGATGCCCATCAGCGGCAGCAGCAGTGAGGTGCGGGAAAGAAGCGCCATCGCGGCGACCGCGCCGCCGAGCGTGAACGCGCCGAGATCGCCCATGAAAACCTTGGCGGGATAGGCGTTGTGCACCAGGAAGCCCAGGCATCCGCCCGCGACCGCGAACGCAAACGCCGCAAGTCCCGAAAGCCCGTCCAGCATACCCTGCGAAGAGATCTGCGCGGAGACGTCCGGTTCCGCCGCCGTCTTCGGGAACGTCAGCACGTACAGCACGAGCATAACGCCCGTGGCGAGCGAGTAGACCGAAGTGACGGAGCTTGAAAGTCCGTCGAGTCCGTCGATCAGGTTCACGGAGTTGACGACCGCGATGATGACGAACATTGCAAACGGGATATAGAAGATGCCGAGATCGAGCCTGTCGAGCCAGATCGTCGGACCCACCTGCGGATGGAAATACATCGCGATCGCAAAGCCGAGCGACAGCACAAACTGCGCGACGATCTTCTGCCAGGCGCGAAGCCCGAGCGAACGCTTCTTCACGATCTTGATGAAGTCGTCCAGAAATCCCACGAGTCCGAAGAGCACCGTCATGAGAAGCGCCCACACGGTCAGGGAATACTTCCGGTCGGAGAAGATCAGCGTCGCAAGCAGGATCGCGACCAGGATCATCACGCCGCCCATCGTGGGCGTGTTCTGCTTTTTGAGATGCGTCTTCGGTCCGTCGTCACGCACGTTCTGACCGAACTTCAGCCGGTGCAGGATCGGGATCACGATCGGTCCCAGAAGCGCCGCGACGCCGAACGCGACGAGCAGCGCAAGCAGCGATTTCAGTACGATGGTTTCCATACTCCGTCCCCTTTTTTAATCCTTCAGGATCTCTTCCACGATCTCGCGGTCGTCGAAGTGGTGCTTGACGCCGTTGATCTCCTGATAATTCTCATGCCCCTTGCCCGCGATCACCAGAATGTCGTCCGGCTCGAGGATCGAAAGCGCGTACGCGATCGCGTCCCTGCGGTTCACGATCGAAACGTACGGCGTTCCGCTCTTCTGCACGCCGAGCTCCACGGCGCGCACGATGTCGTCCGGGTTCTCGGTGCGCGGGTTGTCGCTGGTCACGACGACGAAATCCGAATGCCGTCCGCCGATCTCGCCCATGATCGGGCGCTTCGTGCGGTCGCGGTCGCCGCCGCAGCCGAACAGGCTCACGACGCGCGCCTTCGCGAACTCCCGCACCGAGGTCAGCACGTTTTCGAGCGCGTCCGGCGTATGCGCATAGTCCACATAAACCGAGAACGGACGCCCGTTCGTGTCGACGGACTGGAGCCGTCCCGAAACGCCGGACAGCGATTCGAGCCCCTTCAGAATGTCGGCAAAGGAAATGCCGATCGCCTGCGTCATCGCCGCCGCGCCCATGGCGTTGTAGACCGAGAACAGCCCGGAGATGTGCATGCGCACGGGACCCTCGCCGTTCGGAGTGCGCAGATGGAAGCGCACGCCGTCGGTGCGGATGTCGATGTTGATCGCCGTGTAGTCCGCGCGGTGCTGGATGCCCATCGTTCTGATCGGAATGGTAAGCCCGTCCATCATGCGCTCCGCATACGCGTCGTCGATGTTGATGATCGCAAGATCGCTCTGCCGGAACAGCAGCTTTTTCGCTTCGAGATAGTGATCGAAGGTCTTGTGATAATCGAGATGATCCTGCGTGAGGTTCGTAAAGAGCCCGACGCGGAACGGGATCCCCGCAACGCGGTCCTGCACGAGCGCGTGGCTCGAAACCTCCATGATGACGAGGTCGACCTTCTCGTCCGCCATGCCGCGAAGAAGCGCGAACAGGTCCGCCGATTCCGGCGTGGTGCGTCCGGTCTCGAGCATCGTGTCGCCGATCATGTTGCGGATCGTGCCGATGAGACCGACTTTTTTGCCCGCCGCCTCGGCGATCGACTTGACCATGTAGGTCGTGCTCGTCTTGCCGTTCGTGCCGGTGACGCCGAGCATGATCATCTCGCGCTCGGGATGTCCGTAAAACGCCGCGGCGGCGTGCGCCATTGCGACGCGCCCGTCCGGCACCACGATCTGCGGCACGTCGAGCGGCAGATACCGTTCGACCAGCAGCGCCTTCGCGCCCTTTTCCACCGCCTGCGCGGCAAAGTTGTGTCCGTCGGAGACAAGTCCCTGCATGCAGCAGAACAGGCTTCCGTCCTTGACCTTTCTGGAATCGTACTCCACCGATGTGATCTCGGCGTCGCCGCCCGTGACCGTCATTCCGAGATCTGCGGCAATCGTTGATAACAGCATTCTTTTTTCCCCCGGTTTAATCTTCGTTGTTTGTGTTCGAGCTTGCATACTCGAACGTCACGTGGATGACCGTGCCGACAGGCACTTTATACCCCGCCATAATGTCCTGATAGTTGACCTTGCCGGCGCAGTGATGCCGGTCGTAGTCGATGATCAGCCCGAGCTTCTTCAACGCGTCGAGCGCGTCGATGCGGTCCTTGCCGGTCAGATCCGGCACCTCGACCGTCTCGACCTCCTCGTTCAGCTCCGAAAAGAAGGAATATCCCGTGGAATACAGCATGACCGTGCTGCCGCGCACGACCTGCGTGTTCGCCGCCGGCGACTGGTTCGACACCGTCGACTGCAGCTCCGCCTCGATATAGATCGGCGTCAGCCCCGCGTCCTTCAGCGCCTGATTCGCCTGCTCGACGGTCAGTCCGCGTACGTTCGGGACCGTTGCGATCGAGCTGTCGATGTCCGGCGTAACGCCCGCGTACGAGAGCGCCGCCGCCAGCACCTGCTGCACAAACGGCGCGGCGACCGTGCTGCCGTATACCTGCGGCACCTGCGGCTCGTCGACCTTCTGCGACGTGCCCGTCTTGCCGCCGACCGAATAGCCGGGGACCTGCGCGTTCTTGCCGCTGCCGTTTTCCACAACGCCGCGCAGAAGGCTGCGGATCGTCGCCGAAGTGCCCGGCGAGATCACGCGCCGCACGACGGTGCGTTCGTTTTTCATCAGAACGTTGCCGGACTTGTCGACGATCTCGGAAACGACGTACGGCTTCAGAAGCTCGCCGCCGTTGATGCAGGCGTTGAACGCCATCACAAGCTGCATGCCCGTGCAGCTGATGCTCTGACCGAACCCGATGCGCGCAAGGTCCGCGTCGCGGATGTACTTCTTGTGCGTAACGGTGCCGCTCGTTTCGCCCATGACGCCGGAGCCGGTCGGTTCGTCGAATCCGAAGCGGAAAATGTAGTCGTAGAACGTGTCGACGCCCATCTTGAGCGCCATCGTCATAAACGCCGGATTGCAGCTGTTCTGCACCGCTTCCTGCAGGCTTTCCTCGCCGTGTCCGCCGCTCTTCCAGCACTTGATCTTTTCGCCCTTGACCAGCATCGAGCCGCTGCACTTGAAGCGCGATGCCGTCGTCACCGTGCCGGATTCGAGCGCGGATGCGAGCGTGACGACCTTGAACGTCGAGCCGGGCTCGTACGTGTCCGTCACAATACGGTTTTTCGAAAGCTCCAGCAGCGTCTTTGCGTCGGAACGCGGCGGGTTCGAGCTGTCGAACGTCGGATATGTGCCGATCGCGAGGATCTCGCCGGTGTCCGGCACCATCAGGATCCCCTGCACGCTCTTCGCGTTGTTGATCACACACGCTTCCTGCAGCGCGTTTTCAAGGATGCCCTGATAGCCCGTGTCCACCGTCAGCACCACGTCAGCGCCGGGAATGGATTCAACATACTCCTCCTCGCCGCCGGGGACCGGGTTGTTGTCGCGGTCCGTGTCCGCCTTCTGATAGCCGTCCTCGCCCGCGAGATACTTGTTGTACGTCAGCTCCACGCCGGTCTGTCCGTCGCCGTCGATGTTCGTAAAGCCGATCAGCTGCGCATAGTAGCCGGATTCCGGATAGTCGCGCTTGACGTCGCTGTAGTAGCTCACGCCGCTGCCGAGCTGCATGGAGTTGAGCTTAGAGATAACTTCCTTGTCGACCTGGTCCTTGAGCTTGACCTGCGAGAGCAGCACGCGTTCGTGATCGTTCGGATCGTCCTTGTTCTTCTTTCTCGTTTTTATCAGCTTCGCGTAGACCGTATCGTAGTTCATATCGAGATACGTCGACAGGATGTACGCGATACGCTCGCGGTCGGACTCCTGGATGTTCTGCGGGTTCACGCAGACCTGATAGGTCGTATAGGACGACGCGAGCACCGTGCCGTTGCGGTCGAGGATGCGGCCGCGCTCCGCCTTCAGCGAGGTCACGCGCTTCCACTGACTCAACGCCTTCCCCGTCCAATAGTCTCCCTGCACCATCGAAACGATAAAGAGCTTGCCGATGATCAGCAAAAAGGCAACGCCCGCGATCAGCATTGCAACCAGCAGTTTTCTTTTTTGCGGCGCGATCCGTACCTTTCCGCTGCGTCCCGACTTTGCGGGGCGGGCGTTCCGGCGGCGTCTGCCGAGTTTCAACAGCTTCATGGTTCTTCTCCACCCGGCGCGGGGGTCTCGGGCGCGCGCGTTGCGGGCGCCGTTGCGGACGGCTGCGTGCTGAACGCCGTGTCGGAGCCGCTTCCCCTGTACCAGTTCATCGTCATGCCGAGCCTGCGGCAGACTTCGTTGATGGTCGCAAAGTCGTTCATCGAGCTCTCCGTTTTCCGGATCTGTGAGATCTGATCGTTATAGGTGTCGATTTCCTTGTTGACGGCTGCGGTGTCGCTGATGATGCGCGCGTAATCCGCCGCGCCGAACAGCGCGAACAGCGCCGTCGCCGCAATCACGAAGACGGACAGCAGGATCAGGATCTTGCTTGCCGAGGTCAGCCGCACCTCGGTGCGTACGTTCTTTTTCTTCTTGACCGGATGCCGGGTCGGCTGCGGACGGATCGGCATCGACGCGTCTTCGAGGACCGGCGTCGGCTTGCCCGACTTGGTCGGCGAATAGATCCGCGTTTTTGCGCTGCCGCCTTTCGGCTGATCCTCATCGAACTGAACGTCCATGCCGCATCTCCTTTCTTCATCAGTATGACCGCAGAGGTCAATCCATGCGCACGATCGCGCGAAGCTTTGCGCTCGTCGCGCGCGAATTCTCTTTCTGTTCCTGTTCCGACGCGATCAGCGGATGCCGCGTCAGAACCTTTGCCGTGGGCTTTTTGCCGCAGATGCACACCGGCGCCGATTTCGGGCAGGTGCACGGGTTTTCAAACGTGCGGAACGCGTTCTTCACGATCCGGTCCTCGAGCGAATGGAACGTCAGGATCGCCAGCCGCCCGCCGGGATTCAGAAGATCGTGCGCCGCCTGAATTGCATCGTTCAGCCCGTCCAGCTCGCCGTTGACCGCGATGCGGATCGCCTGGAAGCACCGCCGCGCCGGATGCTGCGGCTCGTTCCGGAACTTTGCGGGGATCGCGCCTTTGATGAGCTCCGCAAGCTCCGTCGTCGTTTCGATCGGCTTTTCCTTCCGCCGTTCGACGATGCGGTTCGCGATCTTCCCGGAAAACTTCTCCTCGCCGTACTCCCAGAAGATGCGCTTAAGTTCCGCCTCGGACCACTCGTTGACCACGGTCCGCGCCGAAAGCAACGCGCTTTGATCCATGCGCATGTCGAGCGGCGCTTCCGCCTTGTAGGAGAAGCCGCGTTCCGCCGCGTCGAGCTGATGCGAGGAAACGCCGAGGTCCAGAAGGATCCCGTCGACCCTGTTGATCCCGTATTCCGAAAGCAGCGCTTTCATATCGAAGAAGTTGCCCTTGATCGCCGTGAAGCGGTCGCCGAAGCGCGCAAGCCTTGCGCCTGCCGCCCGGAGCGCTTCGTCGTCGCGGTCGATGCCGAAGAGCCGTCCGCCCTCCGGCAGCGCGGAAAGCACCGCCTCCGCGTGACCGCCGCCGCCGAGCGTGCCGTCCACGAAGATCCCGCCGCGGGCGGGCTCTAAAAGCTCCAGCACTTCCGAAACCATGATCGGCACATGATGAAATCCGGTCTCCATGCGGCTCCTTTCCCCGTAACGGTACACTTCCACATATAAATACATCGTAGATTATACACCAATCGACCGATCTTGTCACCCCATAATTGCGTACGAAAAGCAAATTTTCCATGAAATATGAATAAAACGTAAAATGCGGAGCAAAAATTCCGCAAACACAATATCTTGTGGTATAATGTCTGGAACCTGATTTCGGAGGATATATATGGAAGAATATTCCGTCAAAAATATAACAGTCATGGAGGGTCTGGACGCGGTCCGGATGCGCCCGGGCATGTACATCGGCTCGACAGGTCTGCCGGGACTGCACCATCTCCTCTGGGAGATCGTGGACAACGCGATCGACGAAGCGGCGAACGGCTACGCGGACGAGATCACCGTGACGCTGCACCGCGATCATTCGGTCACGGTGACCGACAACGGACGCGGCATCCCCACCGGCATCCATGAGAAGCTCGGCGTTTCCGGCGTCGAGGTCGTCTTTACGCAGCTGCACGCCGGCGGCAAGTTCGGCAACGCGGCGTATTCCTATTCCGGCGGTCTGCACGGCGTCGGCGCTTCGGTCGTGAACGCGCTGTCCCGCTGGCTCGTCGTGGAGGTCTATCACGAGAACCGCGCCTACAAGATGGAGTTCGAAAGCGTCGAAAACGACGAGGGCAAGATCGTTTCCGGTAAACCGAAGTATCCGCTTACCGAGACCGGCAGAACCCGCAGACAGGGCACGGTCGTGACGTTTTTGCCCGACGACCGCGTGTTCGAAACGATCGACATGCAGTATTCGGTCGTCATGAAGCGGCTCCGCGAGCTCGCGTACCTGAACCGCGGCGTCAAGCTCGTTCTGGACGATCAGCGCGAAAAGCAGCACCACGCCGAATTCAAGTTCGACGGCGGTCTTTCCGATTTCGTGCGCTACATTCAGGAGGACAAGAACGCGCTCTATGACCCGCCGATCCATCTGAAGGGCGAATCGAACGGCAT
>CADAPG010000005.1 GCA_902789675.1 uncultured Eubacteriales bacterium | reverse complement strand
AGTCCCTCCCCGCAGGGCATGCACAGATCGGGTCCGAGATTGTTTTCCATAGCATTGCTCCTTTTTCAATCTTTTTCTCTCCCTCCGTCGCCTTCGGCGCCACCTCCCCCATCAGGTGGAGGTCGACGTTGGCATGTTTTTAAGCTCCCCTGTGCAAGGGGAGCTGTCTGCGCAGCAGACTGAGGGGTTGTCGCGCAGCATCGCCGCAATTCACGCGGGAGGTCGGGGTCGACCTCCCCTACAAGGCGCAAGCCAGCGCGGCGGAATATATCACGAGGGTGTTGGGAAATCCCAACACCCTCAAACTTTCTGGTGCTCCCGCTCGGGAAGCTCCGATCCGGTCATTCCGAACGGGCAATCATGGTAATTACTTCTCGTCTTCCATGCTGATGACTTCTCTGCCATCATAATAGCCGCAGTTCTTGCAGACCGTGTGCTGCGCTTTCAGCTCGTGGCACTTCGGGCACTCGACGAGGTTGAGCGCTACAGCCTTCGAATTGTTCGCTCTGCGCGAATCTCTTCTCGCCTTCGATGTTTTTCTCTTGGGTACTGCCATGATTACACCTCCTTATGATCGTTCAATAATGATTCGAGCGCGGAGAAACGCGCGTCGATTTTGTTGTTCCGACAGTCGCACTGTCCGAGGTTCAGGTTTGCGCCGCAGATCGGACAAAGTCCCTTGCACGATTCGCTGCAGACCGACGTCATCGGCATCTCCAGAAAGAGATTGTCGAAAAACGCTTCCTTTAGATCGAGCTTTTCGCCCTCGTACGGATAGAGCTCGTCGTCCGGGGTCTTATAGACCGAACGCACGAAATGCTCCGTAAACGAAAAGCTGAGCTTCTGGACCATCGGCCTATTACAGCGCGCGCAGGTCGTTTCATACGAAGCCTCTGCCTCTGCGTCCACGCGGAAGGTCTTTCCGTCGTACACATAGGTTCCGGAAAGCTTTGCGGGACCGACAAACCGTACGGGATCGCCCGCGTACGTTTCGGGCTTCAGCGTGCCTTCCCATGCGAACGGGAACGTCTCGCCGACCCTTCGCAATGCTTCATTGACCGATACAATCATACGCTACCTCAAAATGAACCAACAGCTATTTTAACCATTCCGGCGCCGTTTGTCAACAGATTTCTTTGCCTGTTTTTCCTTTTTTGGCGGGATTTCGCGTTTCCGCTGCGGTTTTGTTCCCTGCGCGGACATTTCACGCGTGCGCTCCGGCGGAACAAGCGCATTTTTGCCCGTGCCGATCAGATCCTCGCGGTTTGCAAGCTTAAGCGCTTTTCGAACCGTGCTGAAATTTGCGGGCAGGAAAAACTGCATCAGCGCCCGCTGCATCGCCTTCTCCTGCGGACTTTTGGGCACGAACACCGGCTGCATCGTTCTCGGGTCAAGCCCGGTATGATACATGCAGGTCGACACCGTTCCCGGCGTCGGGTAAAAGTCCTGCACCTGCTGCGGACGGTGCCCGATCTTTTTGAGATACTGCGCAAGCTCGATCGCGTCGCTGAGCGTGCATCCCGGGTGCGAGCTCATCAGGTACGGCACGACGAACTGCTTTTTGCCGAGCCGCGCGTTCATGCGCTCGTAGCGTTTGATAAACTCCTCATAGAGCGCGTGCGGCGTCTTGTTCATGTAGTAGAGCGTGCGGTCCGCGATGTGCTCCGGCGCGATCTTGAGCTGTCCGGAGATGTGATGCTCGCAGAGCTCCCGAAGGAACGCGTCGCTTTTGTCGTACAGCAGATAATCGAAGCGCACGCCGCTGCGGATGAACACCTTCTTGACACCCGGCACGGCGCGCAGCTTCTTTAGAAGCGCGACGTAGTCCTCGTGGCTGACCTCCAGGTTTTGACAGCGCTCATAGCCGATGCAGGAGCGGTTTTTGCACACGCCGCTCTTGAGTTGCTTATGACACGCGGGCTTTCGGAAGTTCGCGGTCGGTCCGCCGACGTCGTGGATAAAGCCCTTGAACTCGGGATCCTTCGTCATCTCCCGCGCCTCTTTGAGGATCGACTCGTGGCTTCGCGCCGAGATCACGCGCCCCTGATGGAACGTCAGCGCGCAGAAATTGCAGCCGCCGAAGCACCCGCGGCAGGAGGTGATCGAAAACTTCACCTCGTCGATCGCGGGGATCGGCTCTTTGTAGGACGGGTGCGGACGCCGCGTAAACGGCAGCGCATAGACCGCGTCCATCTCCTCGGTCGAAAGCGGCGCCTGCGGCGGATTCTGCACGAGATACCCTTTTTCGTGCGCCTGGATAAGCCGATGCCCGCGGATCGCGTCCTGCTCCTCGAACTGCAGCTTAAAGGCTTCGGCATACCTGCGCTTATCGCCTGCCACCTCCGTGTACGACGGCAGCAGTACCGCGTCCGGAACCTCACCCGGGTCGTTCACGCGGAAGCACGTGCCGGGCACGTCCCGGATCTCGTGCACGGGAACGCCCGCGTCCAGCGCGTCGGCGATCGCAACCACGCTGCGCTCGCCCATGCCGTACATCAGAATGTCCGCGCCCGCGTCGTACAGGATCGAGTGGCGTACCCTGTCGTCCCAGTAGTCGTAATGGGCGAAGCGGCGAAGGCTTGCTTCGATCCCGCCGATCAGCACCGGCACGTGCGGAAACGCCTCCCTGCAGCGGTTTGCGTACACGATCACGGCGCGGTCGGGGCGCTTGCCCGCCCTGCCGCCGGGGGTATAGGCGTCGTCGCTTCTTCTGTGCTTTGCGGCGGTATAGTGATCGACCATCGAATCGAGGTTGCCCGCGGACACCAGAAACCCGAGCCGCGGCTTGCCCATGCTCCGGAACACCTCGACGTCGTGCCAGTCCGGCTGCGCCAGGATGCCGACCGAATACCCGCGGCTTTGCAGCACGCGCGCAATGATCGCCGTGCCGAAGCTCGGATGATCGATGTACGCGTCGCCGCTGATATACACAAAATCAAGCCCGTCGATTCCGCGGGCTTTCATTTCCTGTGCCGATAAGGGCGGTATTCGGTTGATCGGCTTTCGGTTCATTGGATGCTCTTTTCCAATTCCTGTGCGCGTCTGCGTTCCTCGTCGCTGACCGTGGCGTGCGGAGAGATCGGTCCGACCACGCGGTCCAGTCTCGCGTCCCGGACGCCCTGATCGGTGACCTCCGAAACGAGGTATTCGATGGTGGCGACCATCTCCTTGCGCTCCTCCTCCATCTGACGGAGCTGCACGATCAATTCGTCCAGATACTTGTCCACGTCCTCGCGGTCGTACCCGAACAGAGATTTGCGAAACTCCTTATTGACGATGTTCTCCGCCTTGATCATGGAGCGAAATTACATGTCGGTGTAGCCGGAATCCTCGCCGGTGTCCTCGACGTCGACGTCGCGCGGGGCAACCAGGAAGATCCCTCTCGAGATCTTGTTGATCGTGCCGTTCAGCGCATAGATCGAACCGAGCAGAAAGTCCAGCACGCGCTGCGCGCAGTTCCCGTCGAGCTCCTCCATATTGACGATGACCGGGCGGCGATTCTTGAGATTGTCGACGATACTCTGCGCGTCGTCGTAGCAGACCGGATGATACACGATCATCTTCATCGACGCAACGCTCGAAGGAACCGGCTGCGGATCTCCTCCGCCGACCAGAGCGTTCTCACGGCGTCTCGAGCGCGGCTCGCGCTTCGGCTGTTCCGGCTGCGCCTCGTCGTTGAGGATCTCTTCGTCGTCGTTCTCTTCCAGTCCGATGAAATTCAAAAACTTACCCATTCTGTTTTCCTCCCGTAATAATACGCGGTCCGAAGATCGCTGTCCCGACGCGAACGGTCGTTGCGCCTTCCTCGATCGCGGTGTCAAAATCGTGGCTCATTCCCATCGACAGGGTGTCGATCGGAAGCTGCGGATACGCCGCCGTCAGACGTTCGAACCGGCAGCGCATCTCCCGGAAATAGACCCGGACCGCTTCCCGGTCCACCGCCGGCGGCACGCACATCAGTCCCCGCAGCCGAACGGATTCGAGCGATGCGATCCTTTCCGTAAGCGCGTCGAGCGCCTCCGGCAGAACGCCGCCCTTCTGTTCCTCACGGCCGATGTTGACTTCGATCAGGATGTCCTGCGTCACGCCGTTCTTTGCGGCGTACGCGGCGATCGCGTCGAGCAGCGGTTCGCGATCCACCGATTGGATCAGATCCGCTTTCCCGCAAACATATTTTACCTTGTTCGTCTGCAGTTGTCCAATAAAATGAGCCCGTAAATGATTCTGTTTATAAAAATTTAACTTTTCGGAGAACTCCTGCGCGCGATTCTCGCCGATTTCGGTCACGCCCGCCGCAACCGCCTCCGCGATCCTTGCCGTTTCGACAAACTTGGTGACCGCGATCAGCGTCACGTCGCGCTCCGCTCTGCCGCTCCTTTGGCACGCAAGCGCCATCCGCTCCCGTACCTGTTCGAGATTTTCCCGGATCGTCACGACTTCTTTTCCTCCTCTTCCACCGGAATGCGCACCTTCAGCCCCGCAAACAGCGTGATGTGGCTGTCGCGCGCGCTGATGATCGCGTTCTCGCCGTCGCTTCCCGCGACGTACACCGCGACCTTCTGGAAGGTGCCGTCCGTCGATTTCGCGTAAATATAGGGAACGCCGTCGGTATACTGCAGGTAGTCGACCGGCACGTACAGCCCCGTCGCGTTGTTCTGCACGGAGATCTCGACCACGCGCGTGGTGAGCAGCGGCCGCACGTCGGCGTTGACCTGCATGACGTACAGAACGCCGGACGCGGTGTCGCGCTCCGTGATGATCCTGCCCTGATACGCCTGCCGGATGCCCTTGACGGTGAACGAATAGGTCAGACCCGGCATCAGACGGTCGGCGCTCTTGCCGCTCTGCACGAACGCGAGATAGAACGACGTACGGTCGGTCACGATGCGGTAGCTGAAGTTTTCGTTGTCCATACTGATCGACGGCGCGTTCAGGATTCGCTTGATCAGCGGCACCGTGAGCTGCGAGACGTCGCGCAGGTTGTCCTCGTTCGCGTCGGAATAGAAGCTCACATAGCCGTTGTATTCGGACGTGACCGTGCGCGCGCTGTTCTGTTCGAAATTGGACCGCAGCGCGTCGATCTCCGCCGCCTCGCGGTTCACGTCGTCAAGCGCGCTCTGTTCCACGTTCTTGGAGGGATTGCTCGCGTCCTCCGCCGTTTTGCGGGTGTGCAGATCGAGCCAGTCGAGCATGACCGCTCGCCGCTGCGCGAGCACCGCAGTCAGCTGTGCTTCGAGCTTTGCGTAGTTGACCGGATCGCGTTCCCGGTTCGACGCCCCGCGCATCTGCTTCGAGATCGAGCCGATCCGCTCGTTGTACTGTGTGATCTCCGACGGGACCGTTCCGCCGGTCGCCGTTTTGATCACGTTCAGCATGGTCATGTACAGCGTCGCTTCCCTGGTGCAGATCGTGTTGAGCGTGCTCTCGTAGGAATACGGGAACAGCACGGCGATCGCGTCGCCCTCGGAGACCGTTGCGCCCTCCGAGAACAGGATGCGGCTTTCGCTTGCGGACTCGGTGAACAGACGCTCGCTGCGCACAACGACCGCCTCGCTCTCGACCTCGGTATAAAGCGTCATCTGCTCGAGCTTCCGCACGTTGCCCGTGACCTTTCGCATCAGCCAGATCGCGCCGACCACGAAGGCGATCAGCAGCACGCCGCTTGCGCCCAGAAGCAGATAAAACCGTTTACTTGCCCGGAAGCTCCGTTCCATTCGAATTTACCTCATAACCCGTCTTTTGGGATCTGCCGTACTGGCGGTCGAAGTTCTCCCTGTTCTTTGCGACGTATCCGTCGAACAGGTCCTGCGCCGTCATGCCGCTCCTTAAGCACATGCTCACGAAAAAGTGCAGCACGTCGACGAGCTCGCCCCGGATCGCCCCCGGATCCAGCGGCTTTTCGTTCTTCCACCACTTCCAGTTCAGCTCGTTCAAAAGCTCCGTGAGCTCGTCCATGCAGGCAAGGATGTCCTTCTGCATCCATACCTCATAGGGAAACTCCAGATGCCGCCGCTCCATGATGTCCTCGTCAAGGAGCTTCTGCAGCCGGAAAATCATTTCAAGCCTGTCTTCCATGTTTGTTCCACCAATCCTCTGCGGCAGATTTCAGCGCGTCCCCGACGCCGTCAAGCCGTCCCACCGCGCAGAACGCGGCGGTCTCCGGCGTGAACAGTTCCCGCGCAGCAGCCTTCACCGCTTCTATTGTAACACAATCGATGCGGTTCAGGGTAGCCTCCAGATCATATTCTTTTTCCAGAAGCAGCGCGGTTTTGCCGAGCGCGCTCATGTGCGCCATCGTGGATTCCATGCCGAGCACGTAGCTGCCCTTCAGCTGCTGCCTTGCGCGGAGGAATTCCTCCTCGGATATGCCGTTCCGCTTCACGTCTTCGATCTCCGCGAGCATCAGCGAAAGGACCTCCTTCGCCTGCCCCTCCGTGCAGCCCGCATAGAAGCAGAGGCTGCCCGCGCCGCGGTATGCCATCGGATAGGAATAGACGGAGTACGCAAGCCCGCGTTCCTCGCGGATCCGCTGGAACAGTCGCGAGCTCATGCTGCCGCCCAGAGCGTTCGAAAGCACCGCCTGCGCATAGTATGCGTCGGTGCCGAGCGCCGCGCCGGGCAGCGCAAGGCACAGATTGATCTGCTCCACGTCCTTTTTGACGAGCGCGGTGCGGAATCCCGGACGCATCGACACGGACGGCGTCTTGTGCCGCTCGCCGTGCAGAACGTCCGCAAAGTACCGTTCGAGCAGCGCGATCAGGTTTTCGCGTTCGAAGCTTCCCGCAACGGCGATCACGATGTTCTCCGCCGTGTAATGCTTCTGCATGTAACGCAGAAGATCCTCGCGCGAAAGGCGGTTTACGGTCTTTTCCGTACCGAGGATCTCGGACTCGATCGGCGTTCCCGCAAAGAGCTGTTCGCTGGCGCGGTCGAACACGATGTCCTCCGGGCTGTCCTCGGTCATGGCGATCTCCTCGAGCACGACGCCCTTTTCGAGCGCCATCTGCTCCGGATCGAACGTGCTTCTCAAAACGATGTCCGAAAGCATGTCGACCGCTTTTTCGAGGTCCTCGTCCAGCGCCTTCACATGGAAGCAGGTGCACTCCTTTGCGGTGAAGGCGTTGAGGTTCGCCCCGATCGCGTCCATTTCCGCGGCAATGTCCGAAGCGCCGCGCGTTTCGGTGCCCTTGAAGAGCATGTGCTCGATGAAGTGGGAAACGCCCGCCTCCGCGTCCGACTCAAAGACCGAGCCCGCGTTGACCCACACGCCGATCGCCACCGAGCGCACCGACGCCATATGCTCCGTCATCACGCGAATGCCGTTTTTGAGAACGGTCGTTTCGATCATATCCGATACCTCCGATTGTAAAAGAAGGGCAGAAGTCCCTCTGCCCCTCCTGATTCTGTTCCTTGTTTCCCCCGATTTTCCCGATCTTATGCGTCGGGCAGCAGATCCTTGCGGGTCAGGCTGATCTTGCCGGTCTTCGGGTCGATCTCGATCACGCGCACGAGCACCTGATCGCCGAGGTTCAGAACGTCCTCAACCTTGTTCACGCGCTCCTTCGCGATGCGCGAGATGTGCAACAGTCCGTCGGTGCCGGGCTTCAGGTTCACGAATGCGCCGAACTCCTTGATGTTGACCACCGTGCCGAGATAGACCTTGCCGACTTCGATTTCCTCGACGATGCCGTCGATGATGCGCTTCGCTTCCTCGGCAGCCGCCTGGTCGGGCGACGCGATGAACACACTGCCGTCGTCCTCGATGTCGATCTTGACGCCGGTCTTCGCGATGATGCCGTTGATGGTCTTGCCGCCGCTGCCGATGACGTCGCGGATCTTGTCCGGATTGATCTTGAAGGAGAGGATGCGCGGCGCATAGGGCGAAAGCTCTGCGCGCGGCTCGGCGATCGTCTCCGCCATCTTGTCCAGGATGAACAGACGGCCCTTGCGCGCCTGCTCCAGCGCTCTGGTCAGGATCTCGCGGTCGATGCCCTTGATCTTGATGTCCATCTGGATCGCGGTGATGCCGTCACGCGTGCCCGCCACCTTGAAGTCCATGTCGCCGAGGAAGTCCTCGAGACCCTGGATGTCGGTGAGGATCGCGATGTTGCCGCTCTCGACGTCCTTGATGAGACCCATCGCAACGCCCGCAACGGGCTTCCTGATCGGAACGCCCGCGTCCATCAGCGCCAGCGTGCTCGCGCAGATCGAAGCCTGCGACGTGGAGCCGTTCGAGCTGATGACTTCGGAGACCAGACGCATGCAGTACGGGAACTCCTCCTCGCTCGGAAGCACCGGCAGGAGCGCGCGCTCCGCCAAAGCGCCGTGACCGATCTCGCGGCGGCCGGGGCTGCGCACGGGGCGCGTTTCACCGGTCGAATACGGCGGCATGTTGTACTGATGCATGTAGCGCTTACTGTCTTCGAGGGTCAGCCCGTCGAGGATCTGCGCTTCGGCAATGGTGCCGAGGGTCGCGATCGTCATGACCTGCGTCTGACCGCGGGTGAACACCGCGCTGCCGTGCGGACGCTCAAGCATGTGGACCTCGCTCCAGATCGGACGGATCTCGTCCTGCGCGCGTCCGTCGGGACGGATCTTCTTGTTGATGATCTTGTCGCGCATGACTTCCTTCTGCATCTGGTACAGGATCGCGTCGACGTCCTTCTCCATGCCGGGATCGGACTCCGCGAACGCTGCCTTGGTCTCCTCCTTGACCTGCTCGGTGCGCATCTCGCGCTCGTGGCGGTCGAAGGTGTCCATCTGCCAGACGACCTTGTCCATCGCGTACTCGCGCACGCGGCGGTTGAGGTCTTCGTCCGGAACGTGGATGTTGACTTCCATCTTGGGTTTGCCGACTTCCTTCTGGATCATCTCGATGAAGTCGACGATCTTCTTGATCTCCTCATGCGCAAACAGGATCGCG
The DNA here is from genome assembly GCA_902789675.1 of uncultured Eubacteriales bacterium. GTDB lineage: Bacteria > Bacillota > Clostridia > Christensenellales > CAG-138 > UBA3792. The sequence goes on along the minus strand of CADAPG010000005.1, from coordinate 57,038 downwards.
CCGAGCATTTCCTCCTCGGTGACCTCGTTCGCACCCGCCTCGACCATCATGACGGCGTCGCGCGTGCCGGCGACGGTCAGCGCAAGGCGGCTCTTTTCACGCTGCGCGCAGTCGGGGTTCAGGATATACTCGCCGTCGATCATGCCGACCGCCACGGAGCCCGTCGGACCCATGAACGGAGCGTTGCTGATGGACAGCGCAATGGAGGAGCCGATCATGCCCAGCACGTCGGGCTGGACGTCCTGCTCCACGGAGAGCACGGTCGCGATGACCTGCACGTCGTTGTAGAATCCCTTCGGGAACAACGGACGCAGCGGACGGTCGATCAAGCGGCTCGTCAGGATCGCCTTTTCGGTCGGGCGGCCTTCGCGCTTGATGAAGCCGCCGGGGATCTTGCCGACCGCGTACAGCTTCTCTTCAAATTCAATGGACAGCGGCAGAAAATCAACGCCGTCGCGCGGTTCCTTTGCGACCGTTGCGTTGACCATGACCGCCGTTCCGCCGCAGCGCACGAGGCAGTTGCCGCCCGCTTGCTCGGCGTACTTTCCGGTTTCGACGATCAGCTTGCGATCGCCTACCATGGTTTCGAACACTCTGAACATTTTGTCTTTTTTCCTCTTTATCTTTATTTAATAATTGCCTTTCAAAGTGCAGCGCCCAAAAAGTGAGGCGGGGAATAAAACCCCCGCCTTTTTCACTTACTTTCTGAGGTTCAATGCTGCGATGATCGCTCTGTAACGCTCGATGTCCTTTTCCTTCAGATAGTTCAGAAGACCCCTGCGGGTACCGACCATCTTCAGAAGACCGCGGCGGGAGTGATGGTCCTTCTGGTTGACCTTGAGGTGCTCGTTGAGGTGGTTGATGCGTTCGGTGAGAAGCGCGATCTGAACCTCGGGAGAACCCGTGTCGCCCTCGTGCAGCGCGTACTTTGCGATGATTTCCTGTTTCGTCATAGTTGTTTTCCTCCTTTTATTTCGTATCCCCGCAGGCTGCGTATGGCGTCGGAGAGTCGCATCAACCCAGCTTACGGTTTAACCTTTGACAGTTTAGCACAACGGTTCCGAATTGTAAACACTTTTTTTGCGTTCTTCGCAAACTTTTTTTGCTTCCGCGGCGTCCGCCCGGATCTGCGCAAACAGCAGATCCTTCGTTTCAAACCGTTTCTCGTCCCGGAGGCGCTTCAAAAACGCGACCTCGATCCGCTTTCCGTAGAGATCGAGCGATTGACCGATCGCGTGCGTCTCCACGGTGCGGGCGCTTCCGCCGACCGTGGGGTTCGTGCCCACGTTGGTCACCGCGTCGTATCGGTTCCTTTCAAACAGCAGCTCCGTCGCGTAGACGCCGTCCTTCGGCAGAAGCTGCAGCCCCGCGTCGAGATTCGCCGTCGGACAGTCGAACCGGCGTCCCAAAGCCTTTGCGTGCACAACCTCGCCCGACAGCACGTAGGGACGTCCCAGCATCCGTTCTGCGCGCGCCATGTCCCCCGCCCGGATCGCCTCGCGGATGTTCGTGGAGGAACAGCTCTCGCCGCCGACCCTGACCTCGTCGATCACGGTCAGGGCAATGCCCCGCGCCCCGCACAGCGTCCTGAGCGTGTCCGTATCGCCCGCCGCCTTTGCGCCGAAGCGATAATCGAAGCCGACCACGATCGCGGAAATTCCGCCCTCGTAGCGCGCCGTAAGCCAATCCGCGAACTGCTCCGGCGTCATGGCGGCAAACGCCGCGTCGAACGGAATGCTGTCCATGCGGTCGCAGCCCGCGGCGCGGATCAGCGCGTCGCGCTGTTCCCGGGTGCAAAGGTACGAAAACGTGCCGGAAAACAGCTCGCGCGGGTGATTGTCGTAGGTAAACGCAACCGCCTCGTCGCCGTTCGCGTGCGCGATCTCCGCCGCTTTCCGCAACAGCGCCCGATGCGCAAGGTGCACCCCGTCGAACATTCCCAGCGCCACAACCGTTTGGTTCATACCCGTTTGCATCCTCCGTCATTCCCTGCTCCGCCGTGTAAGGCGAGCTGTTTCAGTCAGTCTTGGCTCCCCTGTGCAAGGGGAGCTGTCGCCGCAAGGCGACTGAGGGGTTGTCATTCCCCGTATAAGTGTACTTTCAGCACGGCGTTGCCGTTCTGCACGGCGCCGACGCCGAGGAAGCCTTCGCAGTAAAGGCGGTACGTGCCGTCCGCCGCGTTCGTGCGCGTGGGCAGCCCGTTCATCGCGGGCTTTCTGCGATCGCGCGCAAGGTCCAGCCGCGGCAAGAATCCGAGCGCGTCCTCGCAGCTTGTGAGCGCGTCCGCAAGACGCCCCTCCGCTTTCATCTGCGTAAGCTCCGCGATCGAATGCGCGTGTTCGAGCGTGAACGGTCCGGACGCGGTCCGCAGCAGAAACGCCATGTGCGCGGGCACGCCGACCGCCTTGCCGATGTCGGCGCAGAGCGTGCGGATATACGTCCCGCGCGAGCAGGTCGTTTCGATCAGAAACCGGTTTTCGCCGCGCGTTCCGACGCGCCGGAGCGCAAAGATCTCCACCTCGCGCGATTTGTCCGGGATCTCCTTCCCCGAAAGCGCGAGGTCGTAAAGCTTCTGTCCGTTGCATTTCAGCGCGGAATACATCGGCGGCGTCTGCAGGATCGTGCCGGTAAAGCGCTTGAGGACCGCGTCCAGCATGTCCTCCGTCACGATCGCGCCGCTCGTTTCGAGCACCTTCCCCTGCGCGTCCTGCGTGTCGGTGCTTACACCGAACGCGATCTCGGCAAGATAGGTCTTTCGCTTGTCGACCAGATAATCGAACAGCCGCACCGCGCGTCCGACGCACACGGGCAGAACGCCCGCCGCCTCGGGATCCAGCGTCCCGAGATGTCCGACGCGCTTCGTTTCAAAGATTTTCCGTACGTCCACCACGACGTCGCTCGAGGACATCGCAGGCGGCTTCAGCACGGTCACGATCCCCTCGATCATTGCAGTGCCTCGATGAGCGCGTCGCGCATGGCTGCCGTCGCCTCGTCCAGAGGCAGATACAGCGTGCAGCCCGCCGCGGCGACATGTCCGCCGCCGCCGAAGCGCTTTGCGATCGCCGCCACGTCGCAATACCGTTTGCTGCGCATGCTCACGCGCACGCAGCCGTCGCTTTCGCGCAGCACGCACGCCGCCTCGACCGTGTCGATATCGCGCAGCCAGTCGATCAGCCCCTCGCAGTCCTCCTTGGTCGCGCCGCAGTCCCTGAGCGCGGACGCGGGGATCGCGCAAAGGTTCAGCCGCCCGTCCGCCGAAAGCTCCATGTGCCCGAGCGTATAGGCGATCATCTTCGCTTTGCTGACCGGCATTTCGCGGAACAGCACGCGGTTCAGCTCCGGCAGATTGATGCCGTGCGCCAAAAGCTTCGCCGCCGCCTCGAACGCCTCCGGAGAGGTATTCCCGTACGAGAAATTGCCGGTATCGGTGGCGATCGCCGTATACAGCGCGATCGCGATCTCCCTTGTGACCGGAACGTCCAGCGCTTCGAGCAAGCGCAGGATCAGCTCGCCCGTCGCGGAAACCTCCTCCACCCAGTCGCCGTCCTTCGTCTCTTTCGGATTCGTGCCGTGATGGTCGATGCAGAACTGATACGGCGCGGCTTCGAGCGCTTCTTTGAGCGCGCCGGTGCGCTTATGATCCGCGCAGTCGACGTAGATCACCGCCTCTGCGGGCGGTTCGATCCCGTCCGTGCCGGTCATCGTATCGGCGCCGACGAGAAAGCCGAGCACCGGCGGAACGCGGTCGGGACAGACGACCTGCGCCGTCTTGCCCATCGAAAGCAGCGCCGCCCGCAAAGCAAGGCAAGAGCCCAGCGTGTCGCCGTCGGGCGACTGGTGGGCTGCCAGAACAAAGTTTTGATGCGATTGTATGAACGCCTTCGCCCGTTCGAGGTTCATGCTTCCGGCTCCTTTTCGGGTTTGTCGTCCTTGTGCAGCGAGCGGATCACCTCGGAGATATGCACCGAATAGGCGATCGAATCGTCCGCCACAAACTTGATCGCCGGCACGCGGCGGATCGTCATGCGGCTTCCTACTTCATGTCCGATGAAGCCTGCCGCATGGTTCAGCGCGTCGACCGCGGTCTTTGCCGCGTTCTCGTCCGCGTCGTACACGGACACGTGCGCCTTCGCGTATTTGAGATCGGGCGTGATCTCCATCTCGGTGATCGAGGTCACCGCCGGGATCCGCGGATCCTTCATATCGAAGATGATCGCGCTGACCGTCTTTTTGAGCTCCTCGCGGAGCCGTTCGTTTCTGACCTTTGCCATCAGCGCTTCACTTCCTCCATCTCATAGCATTCGATCACGTCGTCCTCGAGGATGTCGTTGAAGTTCTCGATCGAGATACCGCACTCGTAGCCCGCCATGACTTCCTTCGCGTCGTCCTTGAAGCGCTTCAGCGAGCCGATCTTGCCGTCGTGCAGAACGATGCCGCCGCGGACCACGCGGACCTGCGCCGTTCTCGTGACCTTGCCCTCGTTGACGTACGCGCCCGCGATCGTGCCGACGCCGGAGATGCGGAACGTGCTGCGGACCGTGCAGCGGCCGAGTTCGACCTCCTGATAGACGGGCTTGAACATGCCCTTCATGGCGTTCTGCACGTCCTCGATCGCGTTGTAGATGACGCGGTACGTGCGGACGTCGACCTTTTCCTTTTCGGCCGCGGTGCGCGCCGTAGAATCCGGACGCACGTTGAAGCCGATGACGATCGCGTTCGACGCGGACGCGAACATGATGTCCGATCCGGTGATCGCGCCGACGCCGCTGTGAATGACCTTCACGCGGACTTCCTCGTTCGAAAGCTTTTCAAGCGACTGCTTGACCGCCTCGACCGAGCCCTGCACGTCCGCCTTGACGATCAGGTTGAGCTCCTTGAGATCGCCCTCCGCCATCTGGCTGAACAGGTCGTCCAGGGAGACCTTCTGCGCCTGCTTGACCTGCGCCGCCTTTGCCTTCTGACGGCGTTCGTCGGCGACCTGACGGCTCAGCTTGTCGTCGTTCGCCGCAAACAGCATATCGCCCGCCGCCGGGACCTCGTTGAAGCCGAGCACCTCGACCGGCATGGACGGACCCGCGGAATTGACGAGCCTGCCCTTGTCGTCCATCATGGCGCGGACCTTGCCGAACGCCGTGCCCGCGACGATCATGTCGCCCTTCTTCAGCGTGCCGTTCTGCACGAGAACGGTCGCCACGGGACCGCGCGCCTTGTCGAGCTGCGCCTCGATGATCGTGCCCTTCGCAAGACGGTCGGGATTCGCCTTGAGCTCCAGAACGTCCGCCTGCAGCAGAACCATTTCGAGGAGCTGATCGAGGTTGATCTGCTTCTTTGCCGAAACCGGCACGCAGATCGTGTCGCCGCCCCATTCCTCGGTGACGAGACCGTATTCGGTGAGCTGCTGCTTGACGCGCTCGGGATCCGCGGTGTCGCGGTCGATCTTGTTGATCGCGACGACGATCGGAACGCCCGCCGCCTTCGCGTGGTTGATCGCCTCGATCGTCTGCGGCATGATGCCGTCGTCCGCCGCAACGACGAGGATGACGACGTCCGTGACCTGCGCGCCGCGGGCACGCATGGCGGTGAACGCCTCGTGACCCGGCGTGTCGATGAAGGTGATCTGCTTGCCGTTCAGGGTGACGGTGTACGCGCCGATGTGCTGCGTGATGCCGCCCGCCTCGCCCGCGGTGACGTGCGAGTTGCGGATCGCGTCGAGGAGCGACGTCTTGCCGTGGTCGACGTGACCCATGATCGTGACGACCGGGGGACGCGGTTTCAGCGTTTCCGGCGCGTCGACGTCGTCCGCCGCGTCCAGAAGGACGTCCTCAAACGACTTTGCAAGCTGCTGTTCGAGCGTGATATTGAACTCTCCGGCGATGAGCTCGCAGGTGTCGAAATCCAGCTCCTGGTTGATGTTCGCGATGATGCCGAGCATCAGGAGCTTCTTCAGGATCTCGTTTGCGGGCTTGCCGAGTTTTTCGGAAAGGTCCTTGACCGTGATCGTTTCGGTGGTGATCACCGCGTGGTCGATCACGACGGGCGCGGGCTTCGGCTGCTGCGCCTCCGCTTCATGCCGCTTCACCTTGCGGCGGTTGCCCATCTGTCCGTCGTCTTCCCAGCCGCGCGCGGTCGGGCCCTGTTCTTTCATCATGGTTTTCTTGTTCTTTGCCTTTTTATCTGTTGTGTCAAACGTCTTTTTCTTGTCGGTCCTCTGCTTGCCGGTATCCGCAGGACCCGGCGGATTGATCATCACGGCGCGCTGCGAACCGGCGTTTGCGTCGCGGTGCGGACCGCGGCTGTCGTTCTGCCTGCGATCGTTCTCGCCCGAACGGCGATCGCCCTGCTGCGGACGCTGTCCTTCGCTGCGCGGACGCTGCTCGCGCGGTTCACGCTGCTCGCGCGGCTGCTGCGGGCGCTGCGGCTTCTGCTCCGGCGCCTTCTTTACCTCCGCAGGCTTTTCGGGCGCGACGGGTTCCGGCTGCGGCTCGACCGCCGCCGGCGCAGGCTCCTCCGCCTTCGGCTCGGGCTCGTCCGTTCCGCCGGCATGCGCGACGACGTCCGTGTCGCTCTCGAGCATCGCTTTGAGACGCTCGGCGCGTTCGCGTTCCTCGCGCTCCTGCTTCTCCCGCTCTTCGCGGTCGATCATGCTGCCTTCCGTGCGGCGCGCGGCGTCGAGAAGCGTACCGATCGTACCCTTCGCCGCCTCGAGCTTATTCAGAAGCGCCTGCATCTCCTCTTTTAAACTTTTTGCAGTATCCAGAAAATTCGTTGCCATACTCATCCCCGCTTTTCATCGGTATTGCGCATTGCGCGTTCTATCATGTCCCGGAAATTCGCGTCCGTCACCGCCATCACGATGCGGGCGTCCTTTCCGATCGCGCGCCCCACGGTCTCCACCCCGTAAAGCGGAACGCCGTGCGCGGCGCACAGTTGTTCGTAATGCGTCCTTGTCGCCTCGGACGCGGTCTCCTCCAAAAGGACCAGCTTCGCCTTGCCGGCGCGGATCGCTTTCTCCGCGGCGAATGCGCCGCTCTGCGCCTTGCCCGCTCTCTGACAAAGTCCGATCGCGTTATACAGCCGATCCGTCCCCATGTCCGATCTCCGATTCCAGCGCCGCAAGCAGCGTTTCGTTCGTCGGCGCTTCCAGCGCGCGTTCCAGGGCGCGGGTCTTGACCGCCTTTTTGAGGCACTCCGCGCTGCGGCACAGGTATGCGCCGCGGCCGTTCAGCTTTCCGGTCGTGTCGAGCCGAAGCTCGCCCTCCGCGGTCTTCACCACGCGCATCAGGTCCTTCTTCGCCCGCATCTCGCGGCAGGCGACGCACATCCGCATCGGGATCTTTTTCAAGCGCTTACTCCTCCGCGTTCCGTTCCGCCGTCGCCGCGTCCACCGCCGCGTCCGCCTGCGACTGGCTCTTGATGTCGATCTTCCAGCCGGTCAGCTTCGCCGCAAGACGCGCGTTCTGACCCTCCTTGCCGATGGCAAGCGAAAGCTGCGAATCCGGCACGACCACGCGCGCCGCTTTTTCGTCCTCATTGACGTAGACCATCAGCACCTTCGCGGGGCTCAGCGCCTTCGCGATATAGATTGCGCTGTCGGAATCGTACTCGATGATGTCGATCTTCTCGTTGTGCAGCTCGTTGACGATGCGCTCCACGCGCGCGCCGCGCGGACCCACGCAGGCGCCGACCGCGTCGACCTGCGGATCCGTCGAGAACACGGAGACCTTGGTGCGGAAGCCCGCTTCGCGCGCGATCGACTTGATCTGCACGGTGCCGCTCATGATCTCCGGCACCTCCAGCTCGAAGAGACGCTTGACAAGACCCGGGTGCGTGCGGCTCACGACGACCTGCGGACCCTTGTTTTCCTTGCGGACTTCGAGGACGTAGACCTTGATGCGCTCGTTCATCTCGTACTGCTCGCCGGGGATCATTTCCTTTTCGGTGAGGATGCCGTCCGTCTTGCCGAGCTCGACGTACGCGTTGCCCTTTTCGACGCGCTGCACGATCGCGGTCAGAATCTCGTTTTCCTTCTCAATGTATTCGTCGTAGATGTTGCCGCGTTCCGCCTCGCGGATGCGCTGCACCATGACCTGCTTCGCGGTCTGCGCCGCAATGCGTCCGAAATCCTTCGTGAAGGCTTCCTCCTCGAGCACGTCGCCGAGCTCGTAGAGCGGATTGATCTTCTTTGCGCGTTCGAGCGAGATCTCCATGGAGGGGGTCTCGACCTTTTCGACGACGGTCTTGCTCGCGTAGATGTGGTAGTCGCCGGTGTCGCCGTCGACCTCCGCGCGGACGTTCGCGGTCGAATTGTAGTTGCGCTTATAGGCAACGATCAGCGCCGCTTCAAATGCGGAGAGCAGCACGGACTTTTTGATGCCGCGCTCCTTTTCCAGCGCGTTCAATGCTTCGATAAACTCTGCGTTCATGGTTCTTTCCTTTCTGTTCTGAAACCTGGTGATTAAAATCTGATATTCGGACGGACGAGCGCGCAGTCCTTCTTTTTGACGGTGAGCGTCTCCCCCGATTCCGTTTCCACGGTGAAGCTGTCCGCGTCGTATGCGGTCAGCGTCCCGATCCATTGCTTTTTGCCGCCCTGCGGCGCGTAGAGCTTGATCTCAAGCTCCGTGCCCATCGCGCGTTCGAAATCGCGGTCCTTTTTGAGCGGGCGGTCGATGCCGAGCGACGAGACCGAAAGCACGTATTCCGACTCGATCGGATCCGCTTCGTCCAGGATCGGTTCGATCGCGCGGCTGACTTCCTCGCATTCGTCGATCGTTACGCCGCGGGGCTTATCGATATAGAACGTCAGCACCCAGTCGCCGTATTCCTTCTGATATTCCACGTCGCAGAGCTCGAACCCCATGGATTCGATCTTCGCTTTGCAGAGATTTTCACAGATCTCGGTCGTTTTCATATCGCGCTTCCTCTCTCAAAACGAAGGAGTGGGATCTCCCCACTCCTTCAAGTTCAACATACCAACAGACGCAGTATATCACAGTATTGTCCGGATTGCAAGCATTATTTCGCCAATCGGTCGAACTTATCGAATAATTTCTGTTCGTCCTCGCTCGGATCCGTCTTGTTCGGCACGAACAGCTGCGTCCTTGCGTAGTGCGTCAGCGCAACGTATCCGAGTCCGATCGCCGCCGAAAGCACGGCGATGTTCCACGGCTCCATCTTCGGGACCACAAAACTCACCAGCGTCATCACGGTGCCGATCGCAAACAGCCCCGTCGCCGTTTTGCCGTACCAGTCGGAATACGCGACCTTGTGCTGTCGCAGCATCACCAGCCCGCCGGCGACCATGAGCCCTTCCTTGACCACGATGAGGATCACCAGCACGAGGTAGACCCAGAAGAGATCGTCGTCGAACTTGCCGATCAGGATCACGATCAGCGCGGTGATCATCATCAGCTTATCCGCGAGCGGGTCCAGAAGCTTGCCGACCGGCGTGACCCAGTTGAACCGGCGCGCCAGAAATCCGTCCAGCACGTCGGTGACGAACGCCAGCACGAATACGCCGAGCGCCCAGAGATAGTTCGCGGGATGCGGGATCTTCGCCGTCAGGAACAGCCATGCGAATACGCCGACCATGGCGATCCGCAGACTTGACAGGATGTTGGGAATGTGCTTCATTCAGATACTGACGTCCTCTACATATAATTCACGGACCGCGTTCGGGTCGATCGCGGGTTCCGCCTTCTTTTCGGGCGCGGGCTCTTTCGCCTTCCGCTCCTGCTCGTCGCGCCAGTCGAAATACTTCATCGCAACCTGCGGCAGCAGCGCATAGCTCAGAACGTCCTCCTCGCTTCTTGCGCGATCGCCGAGCTCCGCCTTGTACTTTTCAAGCTCCGGCTCCAGAAGGTCCGCCGGACGGCAGGTGACGACCTCTTCGTCGCCGATCGCCATTCTGCGCACTTCCTCGTTGACGGGTCCCGGAAGCTTTCCGTATTCGCCGCGCAGCAGCGCCTTCGAGTTGTTCGGGAAGGTCTTGTAGCGTCCGACGAGCACGTTGAACACCGCCTGCGTGCCGACGATCTGACTCGTGGGCGTGACCAGAGGCGGGTAGCCGAAGTCCTTTCTGACCCGCGGGATCTCCGCGAGCACGTCGTAATACTTATCCTCCGCGCCCGCGTCGCGAAGCTGCTTGATGAGGTTCGAGAGCATGCCGCCCGGAACCTGATACAGGAGCGTGTTCGTGTCGACGCGCAGGGACTTATCGGAGATCAGTCCGTCCTGCTTGAGACGTTCGTAGACCTGACGGAAATACTTTGCGCACTCCGAGAGCGCGTTGAGGTCCAGCCCGGTGTCGCGTTCGGTGCCCTTGAGCGTTGCGACGAGCGATTCGGTCGCAGGCTGCGAGGTGCCGTTTCCGAGCGGGGAAAGCGCGGTATCGACGATGTCGACGCCCGCCTCCGCAGCCTTCAGAAGCACCATGTCGCCCGTGCCGGTGGTGTTGTGCGTGTGCAGGTGGATCGGAATGTCGACCTCCGCCTTCAGCTTCTTCACCAGAGAGTATGCGTCGTACGGGAGCAAAAGATTCGCCATATCCTTGATGCAGATCGAATCCGCGCCCATCTGGACAAGCTCCTTACTAAGCTTTACGAAATACTCCTCGCTGTGCACCGGCGAGGTCGTATAGGAGATCGCCGTCTCGCAGAAGCCGCCGTATTTCTTGGTATACTTGATCGCGGCTTCGAGGTTTCTCGGATCGTTCAGCGCGTCGAAGATACGGATCACGTCGATGCCGTTTTCGATCGCCTTGCGGCAGAACTGCTCGACGACGTCGTCCGCATAGTGCTTGTAGCCCAGGATGTTCTGTCCGCGGAACAGCATCTGCAGCTTGGTGTTCGGCAGTGCCTTTCTAAGCGTGCGAAGACGCTCCCACGGATCCTCGTTGAGGTATCTGAGGCAGGAGTCGAACGTCGCGCCGCCCCAGACCTCCAGCGACCAGTAGCCGATCGCGTCGAGCATCTCGCAGGCGGGGAGCATCTCCTTCGTGGTCATGCGCGTCGCGGCAAGCGACTGATGCGCGTCACGCAGAATGGTATCGGTAACAAACAGTTTTCCCATAGTCGTTCCTCCTCAGTTTCCGAACAGCGACAGGAACACGCCCGCCGCGATCGCCGAGCCGATGACGCCCGCCACGTTGGGACCCATTGCGTGCATCAGCAGGAAGTTCTTCGGATTCTCCTTCTGACCGACGACCTGCGAAACACGCGCCGCCATCGGAACTGCGGACACGCCCGCGGAGCCGATCAGCGGGTTGATCTTCTGCTTCAGGAACAGGTTCATGAGCTTCGCAAGGAGCACGCCGCCGGCGGTGCCGCCCATGAACGCGACCACGCCGAGGATGACGATCGCAAGCGTCGTCCACGAAAGGAACGTCGTGCCGGTCGCCGTTGCGCCGACGCAGACGCCGAGGAAGATCGTAACGATGTTGCAAAGCTCGTTCTGCACGGTCTTCGAAAGGCGCTCGGTCACGCCGCATTCCTTGAAGAGGTTGCCGAGCATCAGGCAGCCGACCAGGGGCGCCGCGGAGGGTACGAGCAGCGCGACGAAGATCGTGACCACGATCGGGAACAGGATCTTTTCGGCCTGCGAGACCGGACGCAGCTGCGCCATCACGATCTGCCGTTCCTTCTTGGTGGTGAGCGCCTTCATGATCGGCGGCTGAATGACCGGCACGAGCGCCATGTACGAATACGCGGCGACCGCGATCGGTCCCAGGAACGCCGGAGCAAGCTGCGAGGTGACGAGGATCGCCGTCGGGCCGTCCGCGCCGCCGATGATGCCGATGGACGCGGCGACGTTCTGGATGTTCGTCCCCATCAGGTTCATGAACGGAAGCTGGAACACCAGCACGGAGAGCGCAAACGCGATGTAGATGCCGAGCTGCGCCGCCGCGCCGAGGATCAGGCTCTTCGGGTTCGCGATCAGCGGACCGAAGTCCGTCATCGCGCCGACGCCCATGAAGATCAGGCACGGATAGATGCCGAGCTTGACGCCGAGATACAGATAGTCCAGAAGACCCGCGCCGCCGGTGAGGTTCTCCCAGTGCACGTGCCCGCCCGCGAAGAACTCCTCATGGAACAGACCCGCGCCGGGCAGGTTCGTGAGAAGCATGCCGAACGCGATCGGCACGAGCAGCAGCGGCTCGAACTTCTTGACGATCGCAAGGAACAACAGTCCGCATGCAAGCACGATCATAAGCAGACATTTCCAGTTGTCCCCCTCAAAGAACAGGGCAAAGCCCGATCCGGAGAAGAACTCGGAAATGGTTTTCCAGATGGCTTCCATAGGCGCCCCCGATCAGGCGATGGTGCAAAGCAGCGCGCCGCTTTCGACCGAGGAACCCTTGGCGACGCCGATGGAGCTGATCCTGCCCGCGCACGGCGCAAGGATCTCGTTTTCCATCTTCATGGCTTCGAGGATCATCAGCTGCTGGCCTTCCTTGACGGTGTCGCCGGGATTGACGTTGACCTGCAGGATGTTGCCGGGCATCGGGCTTCTGACCTCGGTGCCTGCGCCTGCGGGCGCGCTCTTCACCGGTTCCGCCGCCTTCGGCGCCTGCGCGACCGCGTTTGCGTCGAGCTCTTCGACTTCTACTTCGTACTTGGTTCCGTTGACGTTGACTGAAAACTTACGCATGGTTTCCTTCCCCCCTGTTTAATCCACTTTTTTGAACGATACGATCCGGATCCCGCTGACGCTTTCGCCCAGCATGGTTGCAATGACGGCAGCGACGGCCGCCTTGATCTCGCCCATGTCGCCCTCCGGAACGGGAACGGCTGCGGGCTTCTCCGCCTCGACCGGCGGAACGGCTTTTGTCTTTTTCTTTCCGGATGCGCGCATGATCGCTCCCATCACCTTGATGATCAGGATCAGCGCGATCAGTCCGATGAAGACGATGCCGAGGCCCAGAAGGAACGTGATCAGCGTCGATGTTGCCGCGGCGCCTCCCGTGAAATCAAGGCCTGCGGCGCTTTCCGATGAAAACAGCATAGATACCTCCATCCGTTCGGGAGATCTCATCTCAATCTCTCCCTCTTACTGATATATTCGACGGAAAACCTTTTTTTCCTCTTACCGGTTTTAAATAGTATATATCATTATTTTTGATACGTCAACTCCCGCGTATGCCGCAGGGCGTTTTCGGACAGGCTATGCGTATGCTGACTTTGTTTTTACGTGCCGTTTTTCTGGACCTCTTCGTGCTGCTGATCCTGCGGCTGACCGGCAAGCGTCAGGTGAGCGATCTGCAGCCGTACGATCTTCTGATGACGCTGATCATCGCAGACCTTGCGAGCACGGCGATCGCGGACACGGACATTCCGCTGCTCTACAGCATCGTGCCGATCCTCGCCCTGTACCTGGTGCAGCAGGCGATCGCGAAGCTGTGTCTGAAATCGTCCGCGATGCGGCGGCTCATCTGCGGCACGCCGCAGATTCTGATCCTCGACGGGGTGCTGCAGGAAAAGATCATGCGCCGCACGAACTACACGGTGCGCGACCTGCTTGACAGCCTGCGTTCGAAGGACATCTTCGACGTCGGCGAAGTCGCCTATGCGATCCTCGAAACGAACGGCACGGTGAGCGTGCTCGAGAAGGCGGCGTTTCAGCAGCCGAGCAAGCGCGAGCTCGGGCTTGAACCGGGAAGCGCGGCGCTCTCGCACCTTCTGATCCTCGAGGGAAAGATCCAGAAGAGCGGGCTCGAAACCCTGCACCTTTCGCAGAAGGACGTGGAGACGATGCTGAAGAGGAACGGGCTTGCGCTTTCTAACATTTTCTTTGCGCAGATGAACGGCGACGGCGAGCTGCACGTGCAGCTGGACCGCAAAAACCAAAGCCGCGTGATGTGTTTTTCGGCAAACGAGCCTTAGAATACATTGCGGCAGCCCCGCAGGAAAGGAGAAAAAATGGGCTTTACGATCTTTCGCACGACCGTGACGCTGCTGATCTGCGCGTTTCTGGTGCTGCTGTTTCTGCTTCCCTCGGCGATCCTCCGGCGGTTTTCCGAGGAAGCGGACGCCCTGATCGGCGACGCCGAGACCGCGCTGCTCGGCGGCGATCCCGAAGCGGCGCGCGCGCACTGCGCCGCGCTCAAAACCCTTGTGCGCGATCGGATGCCGGTGCTGGAACGGTTTCTGAACCATGCAAGCATCGACGCGCTCGACGCGGCGGCAGCCGTTGCGGACTGCGCCGCGCGGGCGGATGACACGGGCGCGGCGGCGGAAGCGCTTGCCGAGGCGCGCTCCATCCTCGTCCGCATCGAGGGGATCGAACTTTTTTCGTGGAATTCTTTGCTTTAGCGATTGTCTTCGGGTGCAAATCGTGGTATACTGTAAAAAATATACGAAACGAGGTGCATCCGTTCCCATGAACGCAGGCGATCTTCCCCGGCTGATCACCGCCGCGCGCAAAGGCAAACCGGACCTTGTCATCCGGGATGCGCGCGTGATCAACGTCTTTACCAACGAGATCATGCACACGAACGTCGCGATCGCAGGCGACACGGTCATCGGCGTCGGAAACTACTCGTGCGAAAACGAATACAACGCCCACGGCGCGTACCTTGCGCCGGGGTTCATCGACGGGCATGTACACATCGAAAGCTCGATGGTCACGCCCGCTTCTTTTGCGCAGGTGATCCTGCCGAAGGGCACGACCTCGATCGTCGCCGACCCGCACGAGATCGCAAACGTCGCGGGCAAGGAGGGGCTCAAAGCGATCATGGCGCTTTCCGAGAACCTGCCGCTGGACATCCACTTCATGCTGCCCTCCTGCGTTCCCGCAACGCCGTTCGAGCACAGCGGCGCTTCGCTTTCCGCAAAGGACCTTGCCGTGTTCATGGACGAACCGAGCGTGGTCGGGCTCGGCGAAGTGATGGATTATCCCTCGGTCGTGTCGTGCGCGCCGGAGATGATCTTTAAGCTGCAATGCTTTTTCGACCGTCCGATCGACGGTCACGCGCCGATGCTCACCGGACGCGCGCTGAACGCCTACTGTCTGGCGGGACCGATGACCGATCACGAATGCTCGAACTTCCCGGAGCTCAAAGAAAAGCTGCGCAACGGCATGTACATTCTGATCCGCATGGGCTCGGCGGCAAACGGCGTCCGGGAGATGCTCGACGGGATCGTTTCGGAGGGGCTTCCCACCGACCGGATCTGCTTCTGCACCGACGACAAGCATCTTGAGAACATCCGCACCGAGGGACACATCAACCACATCGTCAACACCGCGATCTCCCGCGGGATTCGTCCGCTCGACGCGATCCGCATGGCGACGCTGAATACGGCAAGGGCGTACGGTCTTCGCCGCGTCGGCGCGGTCGCTCCGGGATACCGCGCGAACTTTATCCTGTTCGACGACCTGCACACGATCGAACCGAAGGCGGTCTTTGCAAACGGGGTCCGCATCGACCCGAACGCGCCGATCCCCTCCCCCGCGGTTCCCGAGAGCGTGAAAAACAGCGTCCACGCCGCGCCGGTCACGCCGGACGACCTCCGGCTGAAAGCAAAAGCCTTCATGCCGATCATCGAGACCGTTCCGCACCAGCTCGTGACGCGGCTCGTCTCCGGCACCGTGCCGACCGACGAGAACGGATACTTCGTCGCGGACGACGTGCTGAACAAGCTTGCCGTCATCGAGCGGCATCACGCCACCGGCAACATCGGCGTCGGCATCGTCGACGGCATGCACATCCGCGGCGGCGCGATCGCGGCGACCGTCGCGCACGATTCGCACAACATCGTGGTCGTCGGCGACAACGACGGCGATATGATCTGCGCCGTGGAAGCGCTGAAGGCGTGCGGCGGCGGGTTCACGGTCGTCTCGAACGGCGAAGTGAAGGCGCTTCTGGAGCTGCCCGTCGCAGGGCTGATGAGCGACGCGCCGGTGGAGACCGTGCTCGAAAAGCAGCGCGAGCTGCTGTGCGCCGCAAAAGCGCTCGGCGCGGACGACGCCTGCGACCCGCTCGTTCTGCTGTCCTTCCTTGCCCTGCCGGTCATCCCGGAGGTGCGTCTGACCGACTGCGGACTGTTCGACGTGCGGACGATGTCGTTTTTGTACAATTCGCCGCACATGTCGCCGGATTCGACGGATTGATGCTTCGTTCTTCCCCCGCTGCATCCGCGCGCGCGTTTTCAACGCGCCTGAAATTTGTCGATTCCGTTTATGATCCAACAAGAGGTAATGCCTATGTGTCTGTTCCGTAAAAAACAACCGTTTACGCAGTCTATGCATGAGGTCTGGCGGTCGCAGTGGCAGGAGCTGTTCCCGCCGGAATGCCGCAACGTCCCCGTGACCGTCGACGGCGTGACGCACATCGCCTATGTGCTCGTCGGACACAACGCCATGATGCTGCAGGATGGGCTTTTGATGCAGGCGACGTTCTTCGACGTGTGCGAGCTGTTTCAGAAAGCGGGCTACCACGTCATCTGGCTGATGCGCTGCACGCAGGACATCCACAACGGCTACCTGAAGCGCAAAAAGGTCGAGGACGGCGGCAAGCGGATGCAATGGCTCTGGAAGCGTCCGACGACGAATTTCGGGCGCTGGAGCTCCGATCAGAAGCATGCTTCGATCCTTTTGCAGATCGAGGAGCTCCCCGAAGCGGGCGCGGTCGGCTGTGAAAAGAAGGTCCTGCAGCGACTCATCTGGGCGGAAAGCGACGACCCCGAAAGCATGGTGCCGAAGCGCACGACCTTCACGACCGTCAACGTGCCCGACACGCCGCCCGAGCTTGTCCGCTGGCTGAACGGCGAATCGCTGAGCAATTTTCAGAACTGAAAGAAAACGCCTCCCCTGCTTTTTTCGGGGAGGCGTTTTGTAAATACCTGTAATTACATTCATTTGATTTCATTCTATGTAATTACATTGATGTAATAAAATCCATGTAATTATATCCATGTAATTATATCCATGTAATTAAATCTATGTAATTAAATCTATGTAATTAAATCTATGTAATTATATCTATGTAATTATATCTATGTAATTATATCTATGTAATTATATCTATGTAATTATATCTATGTAATTACAATAAATACGACGTTTTTTGCCAAAACCCTTTTTTTGAATTGTGAACTTTTTCGGTATTTTCGGCAGGAAAAAGGACCGCCCGAAAGGACGGTCCCATGCGTCATTCTCTTACCGCTCTTCGCAAAAAATACGCAAGCCCGAGACTCTGCGGGCGATTCCGCGCTTTACACCGTGCGCATCAGTGAAGAACAAACACGCCCTGCGGCAGCTTGTTGTTTTTGTAGATCTCCATCAATTCGGTATATGCCGCCGTATCTTTCGGGATCTCCGTGATGAGACCGGTGTCCATGGTGCTGAGCCAGATCGTTTCGCCCAGGATGCGGATCCCGGCGAACTCATAGCACAGTATGCTGTCATACCGGATGTTCCTGAGGATCAGCGTGCCGTATTCCTCTGCATTTTCGTCGATCGGCGTCACTGCATCCGCCGTTCCGTTCTCTGCCGCCTTGTACCGTTCGCAAAGCTCTGCGCTCGCCTCCTCGGACAGCGGAAGGTCTACGTTCTTATTGTCATTCAGCAGATAGACGGAAAATCCATCCCCAAACGGATCCCGCAGAGCTTCCCCCTCGCGGATCAATGTTCTGTCTTGATACGGATACCGCTTATCCCATATTTTCAAAAACCGGTTTGCCTTTGCAAACGACCGGACAGATTCTATATGCGCATCGCTCTCCGCATCGTCCTTGATCTTGATCTCGCCGATCGTCTCCTCGAAGCTCAACTCTCTCTCGTCAAAAAACAGATGCCAGTGCGGCGGCGCGTCATAATAGTTGTTCGTGCCGTCCGTAATGCCGCCGTCGATTTCCGTGAATGCGGGAAGCGGAACCGGCGTCGTTCTGACGTCGAGCGCCGCGGCAAACTCGCGGAACAAAGCGCTGTCCGCATTCATTTTGATTGCGGTTCCTTCTTTGGTATACGCCCTCGTTTTTCCCGCATACAAAAATGCATCTCCGTTGCGTCGAGCGAGAAGCAGTCTTGTGTCATGCAGCAGACCCGGAATCTCCGGGACCGTTTGGTAAACATTCGCCGTCTTATCGAACTCTGAGATCTTCGCTTTTTCGCCCTCCGTATCGAGCCTGTTCAAAAGAGTATGCAGCTCTTTGCCTGCTTCTTCCGAAAGATACATCCAAGATTCCGAATCGGCATGATAAACACTGATTGCGTAATTGCAGGTTTTGGGATCCGGTTTCGGCAGCGCCAGCCCGGACCGGTAATACGAAAACCAGGATTCGAACCAGATCACGCGTTCCTCCGGATCGGCGGTATAGACCTTGGTCTCACTGCGCATACCCTTCAGCTTCCCGATCGCGACGCTGTTGATCGGACATACCGTGTATCCCTCCGGAACATAGAGATACTCTGTTCCGATCGAGCTGATCAGTCCCGGCGCGGTAAGCTGAAACGTGTACCAATGTCCGTCCCCCGCCCACGGCGTCGGCGCAGGCTCGGCAGACTCCGGCGCATTTGACAAAGAAGGCGTTTCGGCTGCAGCCGTCTGTGTTTCCGCCGCCTGCCTCTCCGCTTCGCGCTTTGCCTTCGGGTTCGTCAGGAAGCATACCGCAACGATCACGGATACGAGGATCGCCGCGATGAAGATCCACAGAAGCGGCTTCTTGTAGTGCAGAACCGACTTCACGCGGCTTTTGACGCCGTTTTCTCCGAATGCAAGCGGACAGACCGAAACGACGCGCTGCGGGCGGCTGCAATCCAGAAGCGCCTGCGAATAGGCGGCGCGGCCTTCGCGATCCATCTGCGCGATCGCTTTCTCGTCACACGCGGATTCAATGTCCCGGCAAAACAGGATGTAGGCAAGCCAGCAAAGCGGATTGAACCAATGCACCGCAAGGATCAGAAACCCGAGCGGCTTCCACCAATGATCGCGGCGGCGCAGATGCGCGCGCTCGTGCATCAGAACGCTTTCGCGCGTCGTCCCCTCAAGATCCGACGGCAGATAGATGCGCGGGCGGAACATGCCGAGGATGAACGGAGAACGGATCTCGTCGCAGAGATAAACGCCGCTCCCGTTCGGAACCGACGCGCGGACGCTGTTTTTGGCACGGAGGCAGCTCAGAAACAGAAAGAGCAGCATGCCGCAAACGCCTGCGATCCAAATGATCGCCGCAGCGTACGTCACGACCTGCAGCGGATTGATGCTGTTTGCCGGGTTCGGCGCAAACTGCCGTTCGATCACCGGATTGACCGACCGGTTCACGATCGGAATGCCCGTTTCCACCGCGGGATGCTCCATCAAGGCGATGTTGTTCGGGATCGGTTCCGCCGCTGGGATCAGGCTGAAAATGCTCTCGATGGAAAACGGCAGCACGAGCCGCACCGCGACGATCGCCCAAAGGACGCCGCGCACCCACTTCGGCGCGCGAAACAGCAGCAGCCGCACAAGCAGCACGACAAGAATCAGGATGCTTGCCGAAAGGCTCATGTTCAGAATCTTCAAAAAGGCGGCTTCCATCGTCATTCCCCTTTCCGATACGCGTCGATCATGGTCCGGATCTCCTCCGCCTCGTTTTCCGAAAGCCCGCGATCGGACAGGAACGCAGCGAAGAACGCGGGCAGCGATCCCCTGAACGAATCCGCAACGATCTGTTTGCTGCGCTTCGCATAGAACGCGTCCCGCTGCATGCAGGCGCGAACCGTACCGTTTTCGTTCACAAACAGCCCCTTCTCACAGAGCTTTCGAAGAACGGTATACGTGGTGGATTTTTTCCATTCAAAGCGTTCGGCGCAGAGCTTGACAAGCTCCCCCGAGTCGATCGGTTCCCTTTCCCAGATGAGATCGGCAAAGCGTTCCTGTACGGCGCCCAATTCGATTTCCATACATGCTTCTCCTTTGGTTTATTCAAATAGACCTCATGTGCAGTTTATCACGATAGACCGAATCTGTCAAGCGTATTCTCCCGGAATCAAAAAAAGCACAGCCCCGAAAAGAGCTGTGCCCGTATGCAGTTGCAAGGATTTTACCGCTCTTCGCGGAAGTACGCAAGCCCGAGGCTCTGCGGCGGCTGATTCTCGCGCTTCTTGCGCAGCGAGACGATGATGAGCACCAGCAGCGTGACCACGTACGGCGCGAGCTTATAGAGCTCCTTGATGCCGAGCGGAAGCGACAGATGCTCGGACAGGATGATGAGCCCGCCGAACAGGATCGACGCAAAGATGCTGACGCTCGGACGCCATGTCGTGAAGATGACCAGCGCAATCGCCAGCCAGCCACGGTCGCCGAAGCCCTCGTTCGCCCACGTGCCATGCGCGCACTCCATGACGTAGTAGAGTCCGCCGAGCCCCGCGATCATGCTGCCGACGAGCGTTGCAACGTACTTGTACCGCGTCACGTTGATGCCCGCCGCATCCGCAGTCGCCGGATTCTCGCCGACCGCGCGCAGCTGCATGCCCTTGCGGGTGTACCGCAAAAACAGCGAGGCAAGGATCGCAATGACGATGCCGAGATACGCAAGCCAGCCCGGATGCTTGCCGTCGCCGAAGAAGTTGCAGGTCGCGGCAAACGTCAGGCTCGGGACCTCGCTGTGCGCCAGCTTGATCAGGGAGCCGCCGAAGAAGTTGCCGAAGCCGACGCCGAACATCGTCATGGCAAGACCGGTGACGTTCTGGTTCGCGCGCAGCGTAACGGTCAGGAAGCAATAGAGAAGCCCCATCAGGAACGAGCCGAGAAGACAGCAGAGCATCGGGATCAGCACCGCAAGGATGCCGACCATCGGCTGCCCCGCGCCGATCGTTGCCTGCTCATAGAAGAACGCGCCGATGACGCCGGAGATCGCGCCGACATACATGATGCCCGGAATACCGAGGTTCAGGTTGCCCGCCTTCTCCGTGAGGATCTCACCGGTACTGCCGTATAGCAGCGGCATGCCCTGCATGACCGCTCTCGGGATGAATGATACCAAGAATTCCCACATACCGTTTACACCTCCCGTTTCTTGTGCCGGCTGAACTGCAGCTGATAGTTGATGAAGAACTCGCAGCCGATGATGAAGAACAGAATGATGCCGGTCAGAATATCCGCGAACGAATGGTTCAGTCCGAGCTCCGGACGGCTTGCGACCTCCTTTGCGCCGTACTGCATGAACACGATCAAAAACGACGAGAAGATCATGCCAATCGGATTGAACTTCGACATCCACGAAACCATGACCGCCGTATAGCCGCGTCCGTCGACGAGCGTATCGGTCAGCGTACGGTCGGTTCCCGCCAAGAGACAGCCGACCAGACCGCACAGCATGCCGGAAAGGACCATCGTGCGGATGATGACGCGATTGACCTTGATGCCCGAATACGACGCGGTGCGCTCGCTTTCGCCGACGACCGCGATCTCATAGCCGTGCTTGCTGTACCGGAGGTACAGATACAGCACGACCGTCAGCACGCCGATCACCGCCGTCGGAAGCAGATACCGCGAACCGCCGATCTCCGGAAGCCACCCCACGCCGTAGGAGCCGAGCGAGGCGTCGGAATTGATGATGCCGACCACCGTGCCGTTCGGAGACCAGATATACTTGAATCCGCGATAGGAGATCATGAACTTGACAAGCTGCAGCGCGACGTAGTTCATCATCAGCGTAAACAGCGTTTCGTTCGTGTTCCAGCGCGACTTGAAAAACGCGGGCAAAAAGCCCCACAGCGCGCCTGCAAGCAGACTCGCGAGCACCATGCAGGGGATCAGGATGAGGTTCTTGACCGAAAGCGGAATGTCCGGATTCTGGAAGAACGGCATCTTGCCCGCATAGAACATGCAGATCGCCGTTGCGAACGCGCCGATCAGCACCTGTCCCTCGGCGCCGATGTTCCAGAACCGCATCTTGAACGCAGGCGTGACCGCAAGGGAAATGCCGAGCAGGATCACGAGACGGTAGACGGTGACCCACACGCGCCTCTGCGTGCCCAGCGTTCCTTCGAACATGGTCTTGAACACGGTGATCGGGTTCAGCTTGGTCACGATCATCGTGACGATCGAGCAGACGACGAGCGCAAGCAGGATCGCCGCGCCGCGGATCAGCCATGCCTTCCATACGGGGAGTCCCGACCGCTTTGAAATATGCAGCATCTTATTCACCTCCCCCGACCTTGGTCATCAAGAGACCGACTTGTTCCTTGGTGACGGAACGCCCGTCCACGATGCCGGACACCTTGCCGCCGCAAAGCACCAGGATGCGGTCGCAAAGCTCCAGAAGAACGTCCAGATCTTCGCCGACGTAGATGACGGCGACGCCTTTCATCTTTTGCTCGGTCAAAAGGTTATAGATCGTGTAGGACGTGTTGATGTCCAGTCCGCGCACCGCGTAAGCGGTCATCAGCACCGTCGGGTTCTGCTCGATCTCGCGTCCGACCAGCACCTTCTGCACGTTGCCGCCGGAAAGACGGCGCAGCGGAATCTGATCCACGTTCGGCGTGACGACCTCGAGATCGTTGACGATCTTGTTTGCAAGGGCTTTCGGGAACTTGCGGTCGAGGAACGGATTGTGTTTTCCTCTCCGGTAGCTCCGCAGCATGACGTTATCCGCAATGCTCATGCTGCCGACCAGTCCCATGCCGAAGCGGTCCTCCGGCACGAACGACAGCAGCACGCCGGAGCGAATGATCTTCAAAGGATCCATGCCGACAAGGTTCTGTTCCAGATCGGTCTCCGGATCGATATAGGTGATCTTGCTGCCCGGTTCCACGGTCTGCATGCCCGCGATCGATTCCAGAAGCTCGCGCTGCCCGCTCCCCGCGATGCCCGCAATGCCGAGGATCTCGCCGGAATTCGCCGTGAAGTTGATGTCGTCAAGCCGCTTCACGCCCTCGATGTCCTTGACCGTCAGGTGTTCGACGATCAGCCGCGGATGGATCTCCTGCGAGCGCGGACGGTCGATGTTGAGTGAAACGGCGCGTCCGACCATCATGTCGGTCAGACTTTGCTGGTTTGCGTCCCTGGTCAGCACGTCGCCGATATACTCGCCCTTCCGCAGGATCGCAACGCGGTCGGAGACCTCTAAAACCTCATGCAGCTTATGCGTGATGATGATCAGCGACTTGCCGTCCTTCTGCATGTTGCGCATGACCTTGAAGAGCTTGTCCGTCTCCTGCGGCGTCAGAACCGCCGTCGGCTCGTCCAAAATCAGAATATCGGCGCCGCGATACAGGACCTTGATGATCTCAACGGTCTGCTTCTGCGATACCGACATATTGTACACCTTTTGATTCGGATCGATCTCGAACCCGTAGCGGTCGCTGATCTCCTTGATCCTTTTTGCGGCGCGCTTCAGGTTCAGCATGCCTTCTTCCTTGAGCCCGAGGATGATGTTTTCCGTCGCGGTAAAGACGTCCACCAGCTTGAAATGCTGATGGATCATGCCGATCCCGTTCTCAAACGCGTCCTTCGGCGACCGGATCGTCACCGGTTTATCATGGATATAGATCTGTCCCTCGTCCGGATAATAAATACCGGAGAGCATGTTCATCAGCGTGGTCTTTCCGCTGCCGTTCTCGCCGAGCAGCGAAAGGATCTCGCCTTCATGCAGTTCGAGATGAATATCCCGGTTGGCGATCACGCTGCCGAAATGCTTGGTGATGCCTTCCATCCTGACGGCATTTTTGACTGCTTCCAAGTCCCCCATCCTTTCCGCAGAAGAAAACACTTCTGCCGATAATACAGTATTGTATCATATAAGATTTCATTTGTAAATGAAAACCGATCCCGCAGGCGAAAAAAAAGCAGGCAGTCATTTGACTGCCTGCAAGGGGTTCTGATGCGACTTAATAGCTCTCGTTCAGCAGGGTGATGCCGTCGATGCGCAGATCGAAGTACGGCGCGCTGCGGAACTCGGACTCATGGAAGTAACCGTCCTTGATGACCTCGGTGTCCGGGGTGTATGCCGGATCGGTGTCGACGTCTGCCATATAGCTCGTAAGCTTTTCGCCGCCGACGGTGAACGCATCGGTGCTGAAGACGTGGAGCGTGCCCGCGATCATCGCAGCCTTCGCCTCGTCGATCTTCGCCTGCGTGCCGTCTGCCGCAACCGCGCTGTTCAGCTCGAAGAGCTCAACGGAGCCGGTCTCGATCGTGCCGGTCCAGTCTGCCGGGATCGCTTCGCCTGCCGCCGCAGCCTTGATCGCGTACTCATAGTACGGCTCCCAGTTGATGCGGGAAGAAACGATGTAGGTGTTCGGGCCGACCTTGACGGTGCTGCCGTTGTAGGAGACGTTCGGAACGCCCATGCTCTCGCAAGCGGACGGTGCGCCCATGGAGTCAGCATGCTGCGAAATGAGCACGCAGCCGTTGTTGATCAGCTTCATAGCGCCTTCCTTTTCGGCGGTCTCATCATACCAGGAACCGGTGAAGGTAACTTCCATGGTGACCTCCGGAACGATGGAGCGGACGCCCAGGAAGAAGGAGGTGTAGCCGGAAACGACCTCTGCATAGGTGAACGCGCCGACGTAGCCGATCTTGAGCTGGTCCTTGGTGATCTTGCCCTCATCGAGCATCTGCTGGAGTTTCATGCCCGCCGCGATACCCGCGAGGTAACGGCCCTCGTAGATCGCCGCGAATGCGTTGTGGTAGTTCGGGAGATTCTCGGTGTGCGCCTTGGTGCCCGTTGCGTGGCAGAACTGGACATCCGGGAATTCCTTTGCCGCCTGGATCATGTAGTCCTCATGACCGAAGCTGTCCGCAAAGATGATCTTGCAGCCGGAAGCCGCCATGTCCGCCGCGGTCTCGTAGCATTCCTGACCCTCGGGGATGTTCGTCTTGATGATGTAGTCCGTGATGCCGAGCGTCGCGCATGCGCCTTTCGCCGCGTTGATGAAGTTCAGGTCGTAGGTGGAGTTCTCATCATGCAGGCAGATAAAGCCGACCTTGATGTCCAGACCTTTCGTTTCATTCTGCGTCTGTTCCTGGTTCTCTGCAGGCTTCTCAGCATCCGTTGTCTTGCAGGCAACCAGAGCGGCAACCATCAGCAGGCAAAGAACGATTGCAAAAAATTTCTTCATGTTTCCCTCCATACTCATTTCTGAATTTGCTGTATCGCAGCACACGGTTCGCCGTGTTCACAACGCAATACGCATTTATATTGTAACCGCAACCGTGCATAAAGTCAAGCGATCCGGAGGCAGAATATTCAATTTGCCATCTAAAGATATATAATTTTGCATATTCCTGTCAAAAAGCAGGCTGTCCGGGAAGGAACTGCCTGCGGGAATCGTTCATTTTGTGCCGCTTGCCTCATTCAGTCCGTCGATCTCCTCCTTCGTAAGGTACCGCCACTCGCCGGGACGAAGATCGCCGAGCTTCAAAGGTCCGTACGCCTCGCGCTTCAGCCGCAGCGTGCGGTGTCCGACCGCCTCGAGCATGCGCCGGATCTGGCGGTTTCTGCCCTCGTGGATCGTGATCGAAAACGCCGTGCCGCCGGTCGTGGAGCGGCGGATGTTCGTCACCCTTGCCGGTGCCGTGAACCCGTCGTCGAGCAGCACGCCGTTCGTGAGCGTTGCGATCTCCGACGCCGAAAGCGTTCCGTCGCACACCACGCGATAGGTCTTGTCCACCTTGTAGCGCGGGTGCATCAGATGGTTCGCAAGCTCGCCGTCGTTCGTCAGCAGCAGCAGCCCCTCGGAATTCAGGTCGAGCCGCCCGACGTTGTACAGCCGGTACGGCAGCTCGGAAACGAACGCCTGCACGGTCTTTCGTCCCGACTCGTCGCTCGAGGTCGAGACCACGCCGCGCGGCTTGTACAGCATCAGCACGACGCGCTCCGCCTGCGGCGTAAGGCGCTTGCCGTCCAGCCGCACGTCGTCCGTTTCCTCCACGGACATGCCGAGGACGGCCGGGATGCCGTTGACCGTGACCCGTCCGTCCGTGATGATCGTTTCGCAGGCGCGTCGCGACGCCACGCCGCAATCCGCCATGAATTTCTGTAAACGCATATGCCCCGCCCCTGCGGTTCAGCCGAAAAACGCCGAGACCGCCTTTCTGAGATAGTAACCGAAGCCCGCCGGTTCGACCGTCTCCGCCGCAACGATCGGAACCGTTGCCGCGACGACCCCGTTTCTGAGAAGCGAAACGCTTCCGACCGTGTCCCCCGCCCGCACCGGCGCATTAAGGTCCGGATCGAGCGACGTCTCCACGGCAAACGTTTCTTCCCCGCCGGTCTCCGTCGGATACAGTATACCGCGGATCGGCGCGGCGCACAATGTTTTTTTCACGCCGTTTTGCACGGGGATCAGAAAAACCGTGTCCGCGGACACAAACTGCTTTGCGGTATAGAGCCGGAAGCCCGCGTCGAGCATGGATTTTGCCGTGTTCCACATCGTGGGACAGTTCAGGATCGCGCCGACAAGCTTCATCCCGCCGCGCTCCGCCGCAAAGACGAGGCACTTCCCCGCCGCCTTCGTGTAGCCGGTCTTGACGCCGATCCCGCCCTCATACTCCCACAGGAGCCGGTTCTTGTTCTTCAGCGTGTGCGGGTTCGTGCCCTCCGTTTTCCGATACTGCGTCCGCGCGATCTCCGCAAACGCCGGGTTTTCAAGCGCTGCCGCGCCGAGCAGCGCCAGGTCCTTCGCCGTCGTACAGTGCGCCGGATCGTGCAGTCCGTTCGGCGTGACGAAATGCGTATCGTCCATGCCGAGCGCCCGCGCCCGCGCGTTCATGCGGTCCGCAAACGCCGCCGTGCCGCCGTCCAGGATGTACGCGATCGCAACCGCCGCGTCGTTGCCGGAGACGAGCATCAGCCCGTACACGAGATCGCGGAGCGGGATCCGTTCGCCCGTCCGCAGGTACATCGACGAGCCCTCCGTGCCGACGGCTTCGTCCGGAACGGTCACAAGCTCGTCGAGCCTGCCCGATTCGATCGCCAAAAGCGCGGTCATGATCTTGGTCGTGCTCGCCATCGGCAGCCGCGCGCTCTCGTTTTTCGCATACAGCACGCGGCCGGAATTCGCCTCGATGAGATACGCCGCCTCGGCGGGCACGTCCGGAAACGCTTCCTCCGCCTTTGCGATCCGCGGGATCAGCAGCAGTACGGCGAACAGCGCGACGCAAAGCCGTTTCACGGCTCGTCCTCCGGCGGGCTCTGCCGCTGCGCGCGAACGTTTTCGATCGCGTCGCGGATCTCGGTCAATGCGGTCGGGATCATCTGCACGAGCCGGTCGAGCGTGTTGTCGCAGTCGGCATGCAGCAGCGTCACCTCTTTGCCCTGCATGTACAGAAACGCCTTCGGGCTGATCGAGACGCCGACGACGCTTGCGCCGAGGAAGGGATAGCCGTTTGCGTCGAAATCCGGCGCGCCCTTCTTCGCCACCGCCTGCGTCGGGAAATCGCCGCCGCCCGCAAAGAAGCCGAGGCAGACTTTTGAGACCGGAATCACGACCGCGCCGCCCTCGCCGTAAATCGGCGAGCCCACGATCGTATTGACGTCGACGATGTTCTTGAGCTCGCGCATCGTCGTTTGCAGAATCGTTTCAACAGGATGCATAGGATGTCCTCTTTTCTTTGAGTTTACGGGTATTGTTTGCCGCTTTGCGCCGCGCTATACGCCGGCGCGCGATCGAAAACAGCAGCTGCGGCGGGGACACGATCGCCTGCACGCCTGCCGTGATCCGAAACAGCGAGGTCTTTGCCAGCGCCGCTCCTGCGCTGCCGCTCTCCGCAACGCGCGTCGTCAGCATGGCAAGCAGAACCGCGAGCGTTCCCGCAAGCAGCACCGCCTGCGCGGGCTCGCCTTCCACGCCGACGGTCGTCCTTGTGCCGAGCCGCAGAAGCCGGACGCCCGCGATCGGCGGCTTTTGTTGTTTCCTCTGTTTTTGCAGCAGAAATACGCGTTTTTTTCCGATTCCGAGCGTGAAATACGGCTGCTCAAACAGATAGATCCGCAGCCGGACGGGAATCGGCACAAGCCCGAGCAGCCACACCCTGCCGTGCACGACCGCCCCGCGCACGCCGATCCGCGCTCTTGCCTCGACGATCAGCGGCATGGACAGCAGCAGAATCAGGAACAGTACCATGAAAAGAACGATGAGAATACCCATATGCACAGTATTTCCGATCCGCCGTTTTTGCATACGAAAAAGGACCGTCCGGAAATGAACGGTCCTTTCACATTTCAATCCGTCAAATGCAGCGACATGCGCGGTGCATTTGACTCTTTGCGATGGTACGCGCGGGCAGCGCGCGATCTGCCGCTGTAACGAAGCGACAGCGAAGTGGATGCGCCGCCCGGTGCATCTTTGATGCATAGGCGCGGGCTGAAAACCGGTCTGTTGAAAACATGCTTTTCAACAGACCGAGGGCTCTGCCCTTAACGCATGCCCTTGTCGTACGGAATACCTTCCGCCTTCGGCGCGCGGGACTTCTTGGAAGTGAACGCGAGCACTAAGAGCGAGATCACGTACGGGATCAGGCGGTACAGATGCGGATTGAGGATCTTGCCCCAGGTCGGATGCTTGCTGAGGTTCAGCAGCAGCGCGATGCCGTCGCCGTTGATGTCCAGCGTGGAGTACGACGCCGCGATACACTTGAAGAAACCGAACAGCAGCGCCGCGCCCGCAATGCTCAGCGGCTTCCAGTTACCGAAGATCATAACCGCCAGAGCGAGGAAGCCGAAGCCCGCAACGTCGCCGTTTGCCACGCAGTTCGCGGTGGTCAGCGTATAGACGAAGCCGCCCATGCCGGCAAGCGCGCCGGAAATGATCACGCCGCTGTAACGCATCTTGAAGACGTTGATGCCCAGCGAAGCCGCCGCCTGCGGATTCTCGCCGCATGCGCGGAGACGGAGACCGAAGCGCGTCTTATAGAGGAAGATCGAGAGCAGGACGAACAGGATGATACAGATGTACGTGGTCAGGTAGACCTTGTTCAGGAAGGTCTCCCCGAGGAACCCGATATCCTGCGACTTTTCAAAGCCGAGCATGGTCTTTTTCACCATGAACCAGCTTGCCGCGTCGCCCTTGAACATTCTCAATTCGCTCTGCTGCGCGATGAGACGGATGAAGAAGCAGACGAGCGCCGGAGACAGCATGTTCAGCGCCGTGCCGCCGATGGTCTGGTCCGCCTTCAGGTTGATCGCCGCGAATGCGAGCAGCAATGAGAACACCGCGCCCGCTACCGCCGTGATCAGCATGACCAGCAGCAGGAATGCCTGCAGTTTGCCCCAGTTCGCGCCCATGTCCTTTGCGACGTCGATGATCTGGAACGTGTTCGCCTTCTGCATCAGGTTGATGGTCAGCGCGCCGATGAATGCGCCGAAGATCATGATGCCTTCCAACGCGAGGTTGATGACGCCGCTTCGTTCTGCGAAAACGCCTGCGAGCGCAACGATCATCAGCGGGACTGCGTAGATCAGAGTTTTGCTGATTAAGAATGACATTATTCAGCGACCCCCTTTCCCGGATTGGCTTTATTCTCTTTTGCCGGTTTCGGTGCTGCGGTCTTTTTGCGTCCGCTGAGCCAGGTCTTGATCAGCAGAGAGAACGCGGACAGATACACGATGACCGCGATGATAACGTCCGTGATGTACTCGTTATACGCCGTGAGGTTTGCAAGCTGCAGACCGTGCAGGTCGATCGCCGACATGAACAGACCGGTGAAGATACACGCGATCGGGTTGCAGGATGCGAGCATTGCGACCGCGATGCCGTTGAAGCCCTCCGCCGGAAGCTTCTGATAGACCGACCAGTAAAGCTCGGTGTTGCCGGAGAGGTAGTACAGCGCCGCGGCGGAACCGGCGAGCGCGCCCGCGATCGCCATGGAAAGGACGATGCTGCGTTTGTCCTTGATGCCCGCGTAACGCGCCGCATGGCGGTTTGCGCCGCACGCCTTGAGCTCGTAGCCGAAGGTCGTCTTGGTGAGGATGATGTACACCGCAACCGCAATGACGATTGCAATCAGGATGCCGGCGTTCGCCTGCGAGCCCGGGAAGATCTTGTTCAGACCCAGCTTGGGCGTCGCAACGCCGAGACCGTCCTTATATGTCCACGCGCCGTCGAGATTGACAAGCCCGTAGGTGGTCTTATAGATGTAACCGGTCTTGGTGCCCTCGACCATGTTCTTGAGATTGCTGATATCGAACATCCAGGTGACGAGGTTCGCCGCGATCCAGTTGGTCATGATGCAGGCGAGAACCTCGTTGATGTTCAGGTACGCCTTCAGGAGGCCCGGGATCGCGCCCCAGAGCGCGCCGGCAAGGACGCCTGCCAGGAATGCGAGGATCCATACCACGAACTGCGGAAGGATGCCCGCCGGGATCGACAGCGCCACATACAGCGTTGCGCAGGTGCCCGCCAGATACTGACCGGATGCACCGATGTTGAACAGACCCGTCTTATACGCCAGCGCGACGGACAGACCGCAGAGGATCAGCGGGACCGCGCGGAACAGCATGTTGCCGATGATCTGCGGGTTAAAACCGAAGGACAGCGCGCCGGACGCGGAACGTCCGGTGCTGAAGGTGCCCGCAAGGATCAGCCGGATGCCTTCCCATGCGCCGGAAAGACCGATCTCGCTGCTGGAAAGACCGACGATCAGAATCAGGATCGAACCGGCGATGAGACCGACAAGGATGGAAATGATGGTTGCGAGAACGGAGCGTGTTCCGTTTTTCTTCAGAAATTCGCTCATGCCTGTTCCTCCTTTTCCTTACCGTCGCGTTTGGCGCCCGCCATGTAAAGGCCGAGCTCCTGCACGGTGGTCTTCTTGGGATCGAGCTCGCCGACGATCTCGCCCTCGTACATGACGAGGATGCGGTCAGAAAGGCTCATGACCTCTTCGAGCTCGAGCGAGACGAGCAGGACCGCCTTGCCCGCGTCGCGCTCTTCGACGAGACGCTTATGGATGAACTCGATCGCGCCGACGTCGAGACCGCGGGTCGGCTGCACCGCAATGATCAGCGGGAGGTTGCGGTCGATCTCACGCGCGACGATCGCCTTCTGCTGGTTGCCGCCGGACATGGAGCGCGCGATCGTGATCGGGCCCTGACCGGAGCGGATGTCGAACTGTTCGATCAGCTTGTTCGCGTATTCGCGGACGGCACCGAACTTGATGAAGCCGCCTTTCTGGAAGTCCTTTTCATAGTAGCGCTGGAGAACCATGTTCTGTTCGAGCGTGAAATCCAGCACCAGACCGTGCTTATGACGGTCCTCGGGAATGTGGCTCATGCCCGTCAGGCTGCGCTGACGGATGGACGCCTTGGTGATGTCCTTGCCGCACAGCGTGATCTTGCCGCCGCTTGCCTTTTCGAGACCGGACAGCGCATAGACGAGCTCGGTCTGACCGTTTCCGTCGATGCCCGCGATACAGGTGATCTCGCCCGCGTGCGCGGTGAACGTGACGTTTTTGACGGCGTTGTTCTTATGCAGCTTGGACGGAACGGTGAGGTTTTCGACCTTGAGGATCGGCTCGGCGGGCTTCGCCTCGTCCTTGTCGACGACGAGCTGGACCGGGCGTCCGACCATCATGGAGGACAGCTCCTCCTTTGTGGTGTCCTTGGTGTTGACCGTGCCGATGTACTTGCCCTTGCGGAGAACGGAAACGCGGTCGGAGACCTCCATGATCTCGTTCAGCTTATGGGAGATGAACAGGATCGACTTCCCTTCCTTCACCAGCCCGCGCATGATCGCCATGAGCTCTTCGATTTCCTGCGGCGTCAGAACCGCCGTCGGTTCGTCGAAGATCAGGATCTCATTGTCGCGGTAGAGCATCTTGAGGATCTCGACGCGCTGCTGCATGCCGACCGTGATATCCTCGATCTTGGCGTCGAGGTCCACGTGCAGACCGTAACGCTCCGAAAGCTCCTTGACCTTCTTGCGCGCTTCCTTCTTCTGCAGAAAACCGAGCTTGGTATCCTCAGCGCCGAGAATGATGTTGTCGAGAACCGTGAACACGTCGATCAGCTTGAAGTGCTGATGCACCATGCCGATGTGCAGTGCCGTCGCATCGTTCGGGTTGTTGATCTTGACTTCCTTGCCGTCCTTCTTGATGATGCCCTCCTCCGGCTGATACAGACCGAAGAGAACGCTCATCAGCGTGGACTTGCCTGCTCCGTTTTCCCCCAACAGCGCGTGGATCTCGCCTTTTTTGAGCTGCAGCGTAATATCATCGTTTGCCTTGATACCAGGAAAGATCTTGGTAATGTGCAGCATCTCAATGACATATTCGGGAGCTTGCTCCATGACTCCACCTCCTTCATTGTGACTTGCGAAAACACTTCCACAAGTATTGCATATATTATAATTCCTGCAAGGGTAAATTGCAAGCTTGTATG
Source organism: uncultured Eubacteriales bacterium (assembly GCA_902789675.1). GTDB lineage: Bacteria > Bacillota > Clostridia > Christensenellales > CAG-138 > UBA3792. The sequence continues at coordinate 24,738 of CADAPG010000005.1, read as the reverse complement.
AAAAATTTGTGAAGAAATTGAAACATTTCCCGTTTTTGCGCATAAAAAAAGGACTTTCCGAAGAAAGTCCTTTTCGTGACGTGTTGAATCAGATAACTTCAACATTCGCATTGGAGAACGTGAAGACGTGATCCGCCGGGAAGTTCGCGTCGACGACGAGCGAACCGTCCTTCATTGCGGCGAACAGAGCTTCATACTCTTCAACGCTCCAGTTCTTGAGGCTCCAGGTTGCGGTCGGCAGACCGACTGCATCGTTCTCAGCGCCCAGCATCGTGCCGGTGCCGTTGCCGCCGATCTCGGTCCATGCGCCGTCATAGTTCTTCGCAATTGCCCACTGCACGGATGCAGACAGACCCTTCATCGCGGAGGTAACAACGGTGTCGGATTCCGGAGACTGGTCAACGTCAACGCCGACGACCTTCGCATCGTTCTCAGCAGCTGCTGCTGCGATCGAGGAGAACATGGAACCGCCGCAAGCGAAGATGATCTCCGTGCCGCTCTCGTACCAGCCCGCTGCCATGGTCTGCAGTTCGGGGGATGCGGAGAAGGATGCGCCGTACTGCCAGGAGTACTTCACGTCAACGGTGATGCCCTTCTTCTCTGCCGCAGCATTTGCGCCCTGGACGAAGCCGTAGCCGTAACGGCAGCATGCCGGGTTGGTGCCGCCGCCGCCGCCGCAGAAGCCGAGCTTGGTGTAGCCTTCCATGACTACCGCATAGCCTGCGAGGTAACCGGCCTGCTCCTCATGATACGCGATACCTGCAACATTGGGAAGACCGAGATCCCAACCATCGATGAAGATGAAGTTGACGTCCGTGAATTCCTTCGCTGCCTTCTCGAGTGCGCCTGCCTGCATGAAGCCTGCGCAAACGATGATCTTCGCACCGCCGTCCGCTGCCGCCTTCATGGCGTCATAGCGGTCATCGTCCGTCGCCTGATCGGCGTTCGCGGGCTGATAGTACTTGTAGGACAGACCGTGTGCAGCTGCATAGAGCTTGCAGCCTTCCCAGGTGCCCTGGTTGAAGGACTTGTCCTTCAGCTGACCGACGTCGGTAACGAACGCGATCTCATACTTGCCGTCTGCGCTCGTCATCGTGTCCGGGATGGACTCGGGGTCGACCGCCGCCTGCTGTTCCGGCTGCTCAGCGGGCTGCTCTGCGGGCTGCTCTGCCGGCTGTTCCGCGGGCTGCTCTGCCGGCTGTTCCGCGGGCTGCTCTGCCGGCTTCTCCGTCTCAGCGGGCTTTGTCTGGCAAGCAACCAGCGCAAAGACCATTGCGAGAACCATCAGCAATGCAATGATTTTCTTCATAGTTTGTTTTCCTCCTGATTTGTTTTTCCTGCCGTGCAGGATTATAAATTTGCACGCCATACGTACGAACGTATTATAACAGATACTTTTCAAGAATGGAAGAGGATTCTCGCATATTTTTCAAATATTTTTCATAGTTTGAACCGTTCGCCGATCGGAAAAAAGAAAGCCGATCGTTTTACCGATCGGCTTTTCCTTCTTGTTTCGGGGCGGAGATTACTCCTCTTCCGCCTTGAAATTCGCAAACAGGCTCGCCAGAGAGGTGGTCGTCTGCGTGACCGGGGGCAGCTCGTACTCGCCGTCCTCGGAATTGCGGCGGCGGCGATCCGGACGGGATTCGCGGCGCTCGCCGTTGTTGTCCTGCGCGCGGCGGGCATTGCGCTCCTCGCGCTCCTTGTTCTGCTGCTCGCGCTGTGCCTCACGCTGCGCCTTGCGCTCCGCGTTCACACGTTCGCGCTCCGCCTTCTCCGCCGCGAGCTGCTCCGCGATCTCGGGGTTCTCCTCGATCAGAGCATCCTTGCGGGAGAGGCTGATGCGCTTTGCTTCGACGTTGACATCGAGCACCTTGCAGCGAACGATGTCGCCGACCTTGATCTCGTCCTCGACCTTCTCGATGCGGTGTACGCCGACCTGAGAGATGTGGATGAGACCGTCGATCGTCGGCTCCAGCGCGACGAACGCGCCGAACGGAACGATGCGGACGACCTTGCCCTCGACGATCGAGCCGATCGGATACTTCTCCGCCGCCTTGGTCCAGGGCTTCGGCTGGAGCTGCTTGTAGCCCAGCGAGATGCGTTCCTTTTCACGGTCGACGCCGAGGATCAGAACCTCGATCTCCTGACCGATGGACAGCGCGTCGCTCGGATGCTTGACTCTGCCCCATGCGCAGTCCGTTACGTGAACGAGACCGTCCAGGCCGCCGATGTCGACAAACGCGCCGAAATCGGTGATGCGGCGGACGACGCCGTGGACCTTCTCGCCGACGACGAGCGCGTCCCACTTGGCCGCCTTCGCTGCCTTTGCCTCCTCGATGAGGACCTGCTTGATGGAAGCGACGATGCGCTTCTTTGCCTTGTCCGCTTCGAGGACCTTGACCTTGATGGTCTTGCCGACGTAGTCGTTGAGATTCTCAACGTATTTCGTAGAAACGTGCGAAGCCGGAACGAACGCGCGAACGCCGTTGATATCGGCGATCAGGCCGCCCTTGACGACTTCCTTGACCACTGCCTCAAAGGTCTTGCCTTCGACGTCTTCTGCGAACATTTCGTCCATCAGCTTTCTGCCTTCGACATTCTTGCGGGAAAGGCGGACATTGCCTTCGCCGTCGTTGACCATGAGTACTTCTACGTCGATGCTGTCACCCTCTTTGACAACGTCTTCCGCACGGACTTCGGGATCCGCGGAGAATTCTCCCTTCGGAATCACGCCGTCAGCCTTGTAACCGATGTTGACAAATACTTCGCCGTCGACCACCTGGATCACGGTGCCCGTGATCATCTGGCCCGGACGAATCCGCTTCACGGTCTTTTCAAAGGCCTGTTCAAACGTTTCGGGTTCGGCTTCCGCCTCCGCCTCGACAGCAGCGGGCGCTGCTTCAACTGCTTCTTCGACTGCTTCTTCCACGACTGCCGGTGCTTCTTCGACGGTCTCTTTCACTTCTTCGACCGCTTCGACTGTTTCCGCTGCCGCTTCCGTAACTGCCTGTTCTGCTTCCGCAACGACCTGTTCAGTGGTTTCGGCGACAACCTCAGCGGGAGCTTCCGCTTCGATGGTTTCAACTGTCGTCTTTTCGAGTTCGCTCATTACTTGTTTAACCTCCCTAATCATCGCTGGTGGCGTCGATGCGCCTGCGATAATCCCTATTATATCATCGTCTTTGATTTTTGCAAGAGGAATTTTACCGATATTGTCGATGATTTCTGCCTTTTCGCAAGATTTTTTACACAAATCATACAGAGCGCAGGTGTTTGCGCTCGTTTCGGAGCCGAGAACGAAAATCCGCGTGCACCGCTTTGCAAGCATCTTCGCCTCCTCCTGCCTCAGCTGCGTCGTGTCGCAGACCGTGCAGTGCGCAGAAAGCGCCGGGATCTTTTCCGAAAGAATGCGCAGGACCGCGTCGTACGTCTCCTTCTTCGCCGTCGTCTGCGAAACGAAGGTCAGCGATCCGCAGGGCGGAAACCGCTCCGCGTCCGCTTCGCCCGTCAGGACCGCGGCGTTCTCCCCCGCGCGGCTTCTGATCCCGATCACCTCGGGATGCTCGGGCTTTCCGAGGATCGCGACGCGCTCCCCCTTCTCCGCCGCCCGCTCAACGATCCGATGGATGCGCTTCACAAACGGACACGTGGCGTCGATCACGCGAACGCCCTTTTCTTCGCACGCGCGAAAGATCTCCGGCGGCGCGCCGTGCGCCCGGATCACCAGCGTGTCGCCCGCCGCGAGCATGTCAATCGAATCGACCGCATGAACGCCGCGCGCTTCGAGCTCGCCGACCGCGCGCTCGTTGTGGATGATCCTGCCGTAGGTAAAGACCCGCGCGTTCCCGTCCGCCGCTTTGTTCACCAGCCCGATCGCCCGCGACACGCCGAAGCAGAACCCGCTGTGCTTTGCGAGAAGGATCCTCATAGACGGTTCTCCGCGATGTCCCTGAGCATCATCATGGAATCCGTGATCGCCGCGTTGACGGCGTCAACCGGCTTCTTGCCCGGGCAGTGCGCTTTCACCTCGGCGGGATAGATCGGATCGCCGACCGCGACCTTCAGCCTTTGCCCGAACTTCCGGTCGTGGTGCACGATGTACAGCGGCACGATCGGCGCGTCCGCGCGAAGCGCGATGAACGCGCAGCCCTTGTCGAACGCGTCCGTATCGGTCTCCGTCGCCGAACGGTGTCCCTCTGGGAACACGCCGAACGCCTTGCCCTTGTTCAGGAGCTCGCACGCGTGCTTGATCGACTTGGTGTCCGCCGTGCGCTGATTGACCGGGAAGCACAAAAGCAGGCGGAAGACCGTCGTCATAAACTTCGACGAAAACAGCGTGGACTTTGCCATGAAGTGGATGCAGCGCCACACGATCGCCGCGATCCAGATCGGATCGCTCATCTTGACATGGTTGCTGACATAGATCACCTTGCCCTTGCTCTTCAGCGCCGCACGGTTGTAGATCTTCGGCCGCCCGTACAGCCAGAGGATCGGCTTCAGGATGATGCACGCAAAGACGTACAGCATATCATACCTCCGAAAGAATTGCTTCGACTGCTTCCTCGATCGTCATGTTCGTCGTGTCGATCCGCTTCGTGTCCGCGCCGCAGTACAGCGGCTTGTAGGCGCGCTCGCTGTCCTGTTTGTCGCGGCGGATGATGTCCTTCAGGATCGTGTCGTAATCGGCTTCCTGCCCGCTCTCCAGAAGCTGCTTGTACCGCCGGTTCGCGCGCTCCTCCGCCGACGCCGTGATGAAAAACTTGTAGGGCGTGTCGAAAAGAACGTTCGTGCAGATGTCGCGTCCGTCCATGATCACGCGCTGCGCATGCGCCACCTCGCGCTGCAGCTCCGTCATCCGGTCGCGCACGGCGGGAACGCGGCTCACGAGCGACGCGCCCTGCCCGATCTCCTCGGTGCGGAGCTCTCCCGTGACGTCCTCGCCGTCGACAACGATGTGCTGCTCGCCGGTTTCCGTGTACTGCACGCGAAGGTCGATCGCTTCGACCAGCGCCGCGACCGCTTCCTCGTCCGTGAAGCCCACGCCGTGCCGCTTTGCCGCCACCGCAACGCCGCGATACATTGCGCCCGTATCGAGATACGGGATGTTCAGGATCTTTGCGACCCGCTTTGCAACCGTGCTCTTGCCCGCGCCCGCGGGTCCGTCGATGCCGATGCTTGGTTTCATTTGACTATACCTCCGTAGGAATGCTGCTGCCCGCAAGCGCGCCTGTCGACCAGGCGATCTGCAGGTTGAATCCGCCCGTAAAGGCGTCCGTATCGAGAAGCTCCCCCGCAAAATACAGGTTTGCGATCTTCTTTGACTCCATCGTGGAAGGGTTGACCTCCGCAACCTTCACGCCGCCGCGCGTGACGATCGCCTCCGCGATCGGGCGCGTGCCGGTCACATGCAGCTTCAGCCCCTTCAGCGTTTCGACGAGCGCTCTCCTCTGCGCCTTCGTGCAGTTGCCCGCCTGCGCGGTTCCGTCGATCCCGGCTGCGTCGAGCACGACGCCCAGAAGCTTCTGCGGCAGCAGCCCGTACAGCGCGCCGGAGAACGTCTTTTTCGCGTTCGCCGCAAGATCCCTTAAAAGCCTTGCGTCCAGCTGCTCCTCCGTAAGCCCCGGCTTCAGGTCGATCGAAAGCACCGTGCCCGCCGGCTCCTCCGCAACGAGCGCGGACGCCGACAGCACCAGAGGTCCGCTGACGCCGAAGTGCGTGAACAGCATTTCGCCGAGCTCGGAATAGACTTCCTTACCTTTATAGTTATAGGCGGTCAGCGTGACGTTCTTGAGCGTCAGCCCCGAAAGCGCCGCGCACCACGCTTCCTCCGTCTCGAACGGAACGAGCGAGCCCACCGGCGGAACGACCGTGTGCCCGAGCGCCTGCGCAAACCGATAGCCGTCGCCCGTGCTGCCCGTGGACGGATAGGAAAGCCCGCCGGTTGCAAGGATCACCGCGTCGAACGGCTCGACCGTCTGTCCGACGCGCACGCCGGACACCGCTTCACCGTTCGTCAGGATCCCCGACACGCGCGTGTTAAGCCGCACGTCGACCCCGCTGGAACGAACCGTCTTTTCGAGCGCCTTCAGGATGTCGCTCGAATGGTCGGAGACCGGAAACACGCGCTGTCCGCGTTCGATCTTCAGCGGCACGCCCGCCGCCTCGATGAGCTGCATGATCGCCGCGCTGTCGAAATGCGCGTATGCGCTGTACAGGAACCGCGGGTTTTTTACCACATGCCGGAAGAAGCCCTCCCGGTCTGCAGCGTTCGTCACATTGCAGCGGCCTTTGCCGGTGATGAACAGCTTCTTACCGAGCTTTTCGTTCTGTTCGAAGATCGTCACCCGATGCCCGTTCTCCGCCGCCTTGATTGCCGCAAGCTGTCCCGCCGCGCCGCCGCCGATGACTGCAACTCTCATGCTTCGCCTCCGAACTCCGCCGACAGATCGACCGCGTCGAGCTTTTCGGAATGGAAGCCCATCGGCGTGACCGTGACCCATCCCTTTTTCATCCATGCGTAATCGGTATCCTCGTCCGGATCGCACGGCAGCTTGCCGCGCGGCACCCAGTAATACGGGCGTCCGATCGGATCCTCGCGCCGTTCATAAGTGCTGCTGTAGCGTACCGTGGCAAGCCCCGTGACCCGAACGCCCTTGATTTCGGCAAGCGGCAGATCGGGCACGTTGACGTTATAGAACATCCCGAACGGCAGCGGATGCCTTTCGACGATCCCGATCATGCGCTCGGTGCATGCGACCGCCGTTTCAAAATGCGCCGGATCGCGGCGATCCAGCGACATCGCGATCGCCTGTACGCCGAGAACCGCCGCCTGCTGCGCCGCCCCGCAGGTGCCGGAATAAAGCGTGTCGCTGCCGAGGTTCGGTCCGTGATTGATCCCGGAGTACGCAAGCGCCGCGCCTTCGACCCGCCTCGGTACGGCGCGCAGCGGCTGCTCGAGCATCATCGACATGCTTGCCGCGCTCCGCTGCCGGTCCGGCGCCGCGATCCACACCGTATGCGTCTTCGAAAGCGCGCCGACGAGACTGCGGATGCCGACTGCGTCGATGCCGTCGTCGTTGACCAAAAGGATCTTCATTCCATATGCCCCCAGTTTGAATTATCTGTATTATACCAAATCCCGCCGTTTTGCGCAAGGCTTGTTCCGCGATTCCCGCAGCATTGTCCCCGTCCTTTTTCACCGATCGACAAAACCATCCGAAAAAAGGGGTTGACAAATCCCGTGCGTCTTGTTATACTGTAGTTCCAACATCGCGGGGTGGAGCAGTCGGTAGCTCGTCGGGCTCATAACCCGGAGGCCGCAGGTTCAAGTCCTGCCCCCGCAACCAAAAAAGTGCCCTAATCTAGGGCATTTTTCCTTTTTGGTTCTTTCGCAAACTGTCATTTTTGGGGTTTTGACGACACTTTGACGACACTTTGACGACACCGGCTTTTTGGAGGTGCTGTTCATCGCCCGTTGTTTTCAACATTTTATGCATAATACTTTTACAAAACAAACCAAGTTAATGCTTTGGAAAACATAATCATTACTAAACAATTATCATTATGAATATATTAACACCGGGATTCGGAGTGTTCCGAATCCCGGTGGACACGCATTATGTGCGCGGCTTTCGCGATTTATTCATGCATTTTTCCCATATGCTAATAACTAGCTATACGAAATCAACAACGAAATTAAACCATGAAGCCACAGCCACAACAGCCGGGTCTGTCACGATCCCCAGCAGCACCAGAGGCTACAAAAGCAATAGTGCTATGCTGGAGATCAACAAAATGGATTTAATAATCTTCATATTGTTTACCTCCTTTTTATATATGCTAACATTGCAGTTATCATGTAGGAATTATTATTTAATTTTCACTATTTAAATCAACCCATATCACTGGTCGTACACCAAAGTATGTTATGTCACTAAGAAGACTTCGTTGAATCCAACCATCATCTAATACACCTGCAGCATATACACCTGCTGGGTCGCTATCAGAAGGCAATAACCACCACTCGCATGTTGCCCCGTATAGTTTACCTCCATTAACAACAATCTGTTCAGAAGCATAATCTGTAGGCAAACAGGTCCTTTCTTTGTCTGTTACAAAATAATCGCTTGCTTCGCTAATTGATAACAAGAACACTTTGTCTGTTGTGGTATAAACATAGCCAGTTGCAGGAGATATTGATTCAATGGGGATCGCTTGTATTCTTTCCTGTTCTTCACTTGAAAAGGCATTCTCAAAAAAGGAATTATTAAGCCAGTATCTGATTGATGAATTTCCCCATGATGCGCTTCCCTCGGGTATATCATAATCAAAACGATGACAATCAAGTACATATCTACTGATCAAAAGGATTCTATTGTTATCTCTTTTTAGCACTAACCACTCAATATCTTCATTTGCTGTAGCCACTTCATTATCCTGTTCATAGCATCCGAAGAATACTACTGATCCAGCGCTTGCATTATTCAGTAATTCATCGTGGTACAAAGGCTTGATGACTTGAATCTTCTCCTTACTATCCTTAAATCCTGCTATTGCTTCAAATGCCGCAATTGCCTCTTCGTATTTTCTGGATTTGTAGAGTTCTAAAGCCGAATTGTATTTCTTATTAGGAATTATATAAGAGACTAATACTATGACAAAAGCGATGCAAGCAAGAATGATCGGCGTTACTATCGCAACAATTTGTTTCCATCTCTTTTTCGTTTTTTCTGCCGCGATTCGTTCTTCTTCAGCTTTTTGTGCTTCTTCCGCACGTGCGATTTCTGCTCTGCGTTCAGTTTCAAGACGAGCCTGTTCTTCCTTCTGTAGATACTCCTGTAAATGCTCATTTAAGAGCGTCATATCTTCTGCCTCTTTTAATTTCTCAATTCTTGTCTTGCAACTATGACAGATTTTTTCCTCACTATTGTTGATTGCCCCACACGTGCAAAGCCAAAGATCGCGGTCTTCGATTGCAACAAATCTTGCTTCCGGATCTCCTATATCACGTTGATATTGACTTATCAGATCGCCAAAACGAGATTGTAATGATTCTTGCTTTTTCAAAGGTGACCAATTCGCTTCTTTTGCTTCCCAAACAGAGCCATCAGCAAATACTATGCTACGGCAATCACAGCAAAAAGAACGAGTATCCGGGTTTGGCAGAACCACAGCGGTTTTCTGACCGAATTCTTGATCCCTCAAAACCGCTAAATCTAGATACTGATACTCTGTTATACCTTCTAATTCTTTTCCAAAAATATCATACGTTCGTATAGAAACCTTCAAAGCAGAGACTGTTTTGTTTCCGATGTTGCGAAACTTCAACTGCGCGATAATGTTTCCAGATAAAGTGTCTTTTAATAATGCTCCGGCACAAATGATAATAGAAGAACCGATAGCATATAGGTTTCCCTCCGGAAGTGTAAATAAGCGAGTATAACGTTCGGACATATTCTTTCCTCAAAGGTCTGGCAATTCGTCGGAAACAACTGTTTGCGGCGCATTTTGTTCTATTTTCTTTTCATCGCTTGAACCAATAGGAGCGTTCATTATACCTTCGTGTACATCTTGCACGAGTTGACCAAAGCCATACATATGTGATTTATAATACTCGAACCTATCAACCCGTTCCCCGGGAATAATGTTATCAAAAGCTTCCGTCGTGGCATCGCAAAGCTTTTCTTGTGTTTCTTCAGCAGACAATTCAGCCACTTCCCACGCTTCCGCTTTATCCCTGATCGCAGTATAGATTCTATCATCCAGTGTAGCTCGTTTTTCCATCACTCTTCCCTCTTACAGTGTCAGATTTACCTTTTTAAGAAACGCTTCATCGTCGCTGACTGTTTTTATAGCAAAGAAATGGTTGGCGCGATAATACTTCCCTTTTTGCTTCTCATCCCCCGCCGCTTGCAAAGCCAACGGTTGTTCGCCTTTATCAGGTATTACTTTCTTATATGTTCTGAATCGAAGAAGAGCATCCTTGACAATGACATCCTTCGCTACATATTTACCGATGAAGTCGCATTCGTCTGTTGCATCCTTTGCTTTGATATAAACCGTATCAAATGGACAATTCTGCGCCATTACCTCTTTGTTGCCATCGCTATACTTGAGTGCTTTAGCAAACAGGATCTGTATGGAATCCGGCATAGAACCTATGTCTGTTGTTGCTTCGATCAGCGCAGCCGAGAAACCTTCCTCCTCCTTTTGACGATATTTCTGCTGATAAACCTTTACAGTATAGTACCTGTTATCCGTATATGTACGCTTCGTTATCTCCTTCTTCAAGATTACGATGAAATCATGGTACACTTTTGAAACGAATTCATAAATAGCAGGAATATGTTCTAATACATCCTTTTCATCATACTGATTGGTTTCTTTATGAAACGCCGGTATCGTCGCGGTATTATCACTACTGAGTATTGGCATCGTAAACTTCGTTGGTATCGAACACGTATGCTTTGTTCTGTTGCAGTATGCGTCAATATATTTAAATTCGTCAGAATTTGCTATACTGCTGAACCACTCGCTCATTTCCGGGGAAGCTTGCTGATATGTCTGCTGTTGGAAAGCCTCGCTCATCCTTCGAAAATTAACACGTTCAATTGCTTTTGCTTTCGTCGCCAAGCATCCGGTATTCGCCGCTTGCGCTAATATATCAAAAGCATTTCTTCCGTTCTGAAAGAAAGTTCTAACCAAGAAATCCTGAACAAACATCGAGTTGATCTCGACACCAGCAATTGTCACATTATAATTCGGCCAGTCGCTAACCCCTGTCCATCCACCTTTCCCGCGGTTCTCTTTTACTTTTTCAGATATTGCTTCATCCCATTTCTCTGTCACGGTTTGAACTTCGTTATGTAAGCCAGCTATTACATCCTTGCAAAACAGAGCTGAAAGAATTGCTCTCTGTGCGCCAGTGATAAACTGCAGTGCATCATACACATCGTATTCGTGAAGCAACAAGCCCAGCTCTTTTATTGTCATGAATCGGCAACCTCCTTCTTCCCCGTGACATATTCGTAGATCAAGGACTTTTCTCCTTTTGTCGACTATCTTTCCTTATCTAACAATTCAAGTGCCGCTTTTATTTCTTGTTCCGCCATCTCTTTGGTTTTCTTATGCAAGCCTGAATTGTCCGGCATGGCAAGAGACAGCCTAACGTATTGTAAGTAAAATGTTTTTACCCTGAAATAGGCTCTCAACTGTTCTGACGAAATCACTCCATCTTTGCATAGATCCATGATAACAGTTTCGTTTTGAAAAGATGAATCCGCAAATCTTTCGGCGTTGGAGCAAATTTGTTTTGCGATATCATCGTCAGAATCCTTCAACATCTGATAATAGCCTTTTTCTAAAATTGCCAAGCCCTTTTCACAATCAGTATAGGCATCTTTTAATAGCAGGACAGCTATCTCTTGCTTATTATTCTGCCTTCTTAGATCCCATCGCTGAATTAACAGGTATGTTATGAGATACAATCCAATCGTAATAACCGAGCCGATGATTGTCCCTTGGATGCTCCAATTCACATCTTTGCAGTTAAAGCCGAGTCTTGACGGAACATCGAATACATCCAATAACAGAGCCGCCGTCACGAAGAACGCCATAACGCAAAAGACGGCAATTATCAAATTACGTTGTTTGTTTTGCTTTTCGTTCTTGCTCATACTCTTTCCCCTTTTCGTTCGTCAACGATGTTGTATTGGAAGAAATCGAACTTATCCTTGTTTGCATTGTAATACTTCTCAGCAGCGTAACAAAGGATGTTGCAAAGATACTGGATCGAAACCGTGTATTCCCTGCTCACTTCTTCACCGCTCAATGAACGAGTGATCGCTGCATCGCTTGCTGCATAGCCGCCGCTCAAATTCTCCGAAATCATCAACCGGAATTTCGTAACCTTGTTCTGCTCTTCTGAGAGTTTCTGTCCGTCAACATCAACCATGCCGGAATGCAAAACGCTGTTCCTCAGCTTGTAAACCAGTTCGCCGCTGATATATGGGAGATCAGGCACACCGTCATTTTCAGAAATGCTATATTTGCGTTGATGTTGCCCGATGTATGTATCAAACCACTGCACATAGCGTTTCTTCGTTTTGTCTCTATTATCTTTCAGCTCGGGATACTCTGCTTTACCGCATATATCCGGAATCGTCAGTGCCATGCTCAAAGCAGCGAGGTATAGATCATTGGATATGCACTGTTTAATTTCATTTATTATTTGTAGCAGCACGCAAATCACCCCTTATTCTTATCAAAACACAACCCCCATAACATTTAATTCATTCAACTTCTCATCGGGAATACCAATACGATGAAGCAAACTATAATACACCAGCACTTTCATTGCAAAAGCCGTATCTCTAATTTCCTTCGTCATCTTACGATAACTACCATGTGATATGCTGTTTCTATACTGTACAAATCGTTGTATGTCTTCCTGCGCTATTCTCTGCCGAAAGCTAAAATAACTCTCCATATTGTTCTTGAATCTTTCGTATAAGGCATAAGCCTTTTCAGCGGTAGTTATCTTCCAAAAGCTTATACTTTTGAAAATGGAATTATATGTATCTGGAGAAAGCTTTGTAGAGTTCTTATACTCTTCACGGTACTTAATTACTGCATTTCTTGCCAATTCACAAATTGTATCCAACTCTTCTGAATAATTAATTGTTAGATCATCACTCAATTGATATTCGCATTCAATGGCCGCTGATATTGATCGAATTGTGTCATCTGTAATGATTCTGCTATCATCATTGTTTTGCGGTATGAAACCTAATGAGTACGATGCCTCTTTGTCTTTACTGTTATAGACGAGACTTAATAGTCTCGGTAGACTATCTCCCAGAAAATCAAATGTAGCGCAACAGTTACTGTGCATTTGAGCATTATCATTCTCCCATAGATGAACCAAACATCTGTTCATCATCCTCATCATCGCGTCTCCACTTTGTTCTACAAATATATAATCGAAGTGATTCTCTTTTCTATGTGTCATAACAGACACTACCTGATTAATATATTTATAATGCATTCGCACATCTGATAACGGTTGTTCTTCCTCAAATTCTAAACATATGTAAGCCTCATTATGATAGTTTAAGGAGGTATCATCACAGGAATCGTTCGGAAGTATGCCAATTGTAATATTACATTTAGTCCCTTTTATTCTAAATGAATACTGCTTTTTATATGTAGGGTAGTTAATAGTTATTTTGTCATTATCAAATTGTAACTGATCTTGATAGAATCGAGTTTCAAAAAGATTATTGAGTGTTCCTCCTGAAAACACGATGCGCTGAAACTTGCTGATATCTATGTTTTTATTCCAAGCTGTTTCTGACTGAACGTAGAGTAAAGGAGTGTACAACAGCGATTTGCTAATGCACAGTTTTGATTCCCCAATAAAAAGTCCAACTCTTTTGTTGTAATACGAGGTACCATAGATAAACCCGTCAGAAGACTCAAGTTTACATTCTGGTTCTTCTTTATTAGCTGCCATTAGAGTAAACTGATAATCATTGTTACTAAAAACAATGTTCGCATCATCTAAAGCTCCCGTCAGTTTATCTTTCCTCATTCGCACAATTATACCTCCTTCTTCCCCGTGACGTATTCGTAGATCAAGGATTCTTCTCCTTTTTTAACTATGCAAGCTTCTCTCGTGATCCTGTTGTATCTTTGTAAAGCTAGTACTCTATTTCTCACAATCCATGAACAACATCCTGATCTAATATCGTTTTCCTTTCCTTCCAGTCAGGCATATAATTACTCAAAAAAGAATAGAACTGCTTGCTATGGTTTGGATATAGAAAATGCGTCAGCTCATGAAGTACAACGTAATCAATGCACGCGCTCCTCGCTTTTATTAAATAGAAATTGAAGGTTACGATTCCTCTGTCTCTGCTGCAGCTTCCCCAAAGCGTTTTCATCTTTCTTATGTACACTTTTGGTTTTGATATCCCATATTTTTGAATAATAGGATACCAGTAGTCAACGCGTTCGCGTAGTATTCTTAACGCTTGTTTTTTCCACCACTTTTGGAAAAGATCCATAATGTGATCTTGATCAGATGGGTCCTTAACGCAAATTTGTATAATCCGATCCTCCCGCGTTACATAGTCTTTCTCGGCTTGAAATACACTAAAGATCAAGTCTTCGCCAAGCATTTGAATAGAGAAACCATTTTTGATTATATTTGTCGAAGCATATCCTCTTGTCGAATTAAATACCTCCAGTTTTTTCTCGATCCAAGATCTTTTTTCCTCCAAAAAAGCATCTGCCCATTCATCGCTGACGAATTCCGGAACAGAAAGAATGATCTGTCGATCAGGAAACACCTTTAATCGACATGTCTTCATTTTCTTTCTATCAATCTGCACAGAAACAATCTGCCCATTAGATAGTGTTAGTAAAATACTGCTCATTTCTCAGAATCCTTTTTTTGCGACCATCATGATTTCATCGATGATAATGTCGATTGTATCCAACGACCAGTCTAAATGATTTTCTTCAATATAGTCGAAAAGCAGGTCATCAAGCGCTTTCTTGATATTGCGATGAACGACAATATTATCTTTCCAATCCCTTTTCGTGTTGGCAATTATAATGTTTTTAATGCTAATTGCCAGCTTGCCCATTGCGTCACTTGTCGGGTTGGTCACCTCGCCAATTGACTTTTTAATTCCCGCACACACCGCTCCGTAGAAAGACTTAGCGTCCCCATCGTCCATGATGATCTCCGGGTAATTCGTACTTCCTCTGCCGGCACGATAATCGTCTGCCAGTTGCTCCATAGATGACAAGTATTTTTCGCTATCACGTTCAGCAAGATAGTCACGGATCGTTTTGTTAATTCGCTCCATGAAGGTCATGTACAGAATCGGATCTTCGAATCTTCTGCTCTCCAAGACCTCTACCTGACGAGTTTGAATTGCCTCTGCCTTTGCCTCGTTTGATCCCAACCTTGCCAACTGCTCTTCCATTTTATCCTTATTGGAAATATCGAGCGGTTCTATGATCGTTCTTACATCTTCTGCATTAACATAGGTGTTCAACAATCTGCGAATGCCATCTTCATATTGCGAGAAGTCTACCCTGTCGTTGAAACGCAAGGAAACGCTATCCTTCAGTTTTTTGAAGAATAAGTAGTCTTTTCGATATTGTTCTGCCTTTTCCTGCCCGATTGCTTTGAACAAGTCGTAGCTCGTATAAAGGAAGTCAACGCGCTTTGCAAAAGCAGCCAGTTTTTCATAGAATAGTACGCGTTTTTCATATTCGCGAAGATGCTCCTGCCAGACATTCGCTCGTTTTTCATTCTTCGGAATGCCTTCGAATACATCCCAAAGCATCTTATGTGCTTTCTCCAACGCAGTTTTTTCTTCTTCTACCGAGGTAATTGCAGACGTAATATCGCTTTGATCGAATGCATCCATTCCGGATTTTTCGTCCGAATACAAATCAAGTGCCGAATTCAACTTCTTGAAGATCCCGATATAATCAACGATCAATCCGAAATCCTTATCTGCATATACGCGGTTGACACGTGCGATTGCTTGCAGCAAAGTGTGATCTCTCAGCTTCTTATCAACATACAATACCGCAGCAATTGGTGCATCAAAGCCGGTCAGCAACTTATCTTTTACGATGAGAAGATCAATCTCCCCTTCCGGGTCTACAAACTCACCGGTAACAGAATCTTCGTATGCCTCATAGTTGTTCTTGTAGAGCGGATCGATTTCCTTTTTGAAGAAATCTCCGATGATTCTCTTGGATTCTGTCGTGTTTTCCTCGTCATCTCCTTCGTTTGCCGTGTTGGGTGTGATGACGACAGCAGGAGTAATCCCCCCGATGCTGCGCAGCTTGTAAAACATTTGCACGGCTGCAGCACGTGAGGAACAGGTCAGAATCGCTTTGAATCCTTTCGGCTTTACATAGCTGATAAAATGCTCGTGCAGGTCGAAAGCGATCATATTCAACCGCTGCTCCGTTTCTGCGGTATAAACGAATTGACTGTATTTCTTTTCCAGATCCAGTCTCGCATCTTCCGAAAGCCCTACCGTGATATATTTCAGATGCGCGTTGATCTGCTCGCTTGTAACAGATTGCGGAACAACACGGCCTTCATAAACCAAAGGAACCGTTACGCCGTCATCAATCGCATCCTGAAGCGTATAGCTGTCAATCAGCGTTCCGAACTTGGCAAACGTGTTGCGTTTGGGTTGAATCGGTGTCTTGCTTCCCTCTGGTGTTTTCTGCATCAACGGCGTTCCTGTGAAGGCAATCTTTGCTGCATTCGGCAGAACCTCCGTCATATACATATTCAAAGAGCCATACTGCGTACGATGTCCTTCATCGATGAATAGAAAGATGTTTTTACTCTCGTTGCAATACTTTTGCTTGATTGCCGCCTCAAACTTGTTGACCAGTGCTGTAATAACCGTGTTGCTGTCATCTTTCAGGAGTTCAACCAAGCCCTTTCCTGTCTTTGCCCTGTGCGGTGCCATCTGTGTATGTATAAAGTTGTCACGGATCTGCTTATCGAGGTTGATACGGTCGGTCACCATGATGAATCGGGGCTTTTTGATCGGACTGTCCTTTTTCATGCTTTCCCGAATAATCATCTTCGTGAGCATAATCATGGTGATGGTCTTGCCGCTGCCCTGCGTATGCCAAACAACGCCGCTTCGTGTATTGGCGCCGTCTCGCTCCAGTACACGGTCCATGCATTTCTTGACCGCAAAGAACTGTTTATAACGGCAGACCTTCTTGATATTGTTGTCATAGATGATAAAGTTGCGGATAATATCCAACAAGCGTTCCGGATGCAGCAAAGAAACCAACGCACGATCCTGTTCCAGAATCTGTCCGTCCGGCGAGCACTTTTTGCACCAGGCATCGAGCCACTGTTTGTCATCCTCATGCCACGAAACAAAATGCTTTGCTGGCGTTCCGCAAGTGCCGTAAAGCACCTTATTCGGATTCACGGCAACCACCATCTGCGTATAGCGGAACAGCTGCGGAATATAATCGTCCCCCTGGTTTCGGATGTTCTGTGTTACACCTTCCATCACGTCTACAGAAGACTTTTTGCATTCGATCACAACCACGGGGATTCCGTTAATCAGCACAACAATATCCGGACGGGCAAACTTCCCGTTCGGTCGTTCCACTTCAAACTCATCCGTGACTTGAAAGATATTGTTTTCCGGATGATCAAAGTCGATATAGCGAATATCAAAGGATTGCTGTGTACCGTCCGGCAGCGTTTCCTCTACGCTCTTCCCTTCGCACAGCAAATCATAGATCTCTTTGTTGCAGGCATACAGACCGGCAGCCGTAACATGATCGATGGCACGCACGGCTTTCGAGATCCCTCCGCCGGAAAAGAAGCGTTGTTCTTTGTTGAAAGGATAGGTCTGCTTGCCTAAAAAGGACTGCAGCTCTCCCGAAAAGAGTACGTCTCGCCGCGATCCGCGCTTTTGTTCTGCATCGCCGCGTGATACAACCGTGTAGCCGAGTTGTTCGATTACCCTAATTGCACGATCCTGCGATTCCGGACGTTCATTGAAAATGGTATGGTTTGGCATAAATCTGTCTCCGTATTATCTGTTACACACTAATAGAATCCTGCAGGGCTACAACGCCCTTTATTCAGCACCAAGTATATGCGGCAAAGTATAACAGAACAGCCCTGCATATCTCATCTGGTGTCTGTCCCACATCAATTATCTCACACAAATCTCTTTTCATTTTCTCCGTATAGTTTGGGCAATTCTTGACAGAGTTTTTGAGTATTTCTTTGCTGATATGCTCTTCAATGCTCATGGATTATCCTCCTTACAGCTCTGATATTTCGCCGTCATTTTGACTGTTATCATATGATAAATGACATCCTGCTAAAGAGTCTAAACTCTTTTTAATCTCTTCTTTCAATTCTTTAGACATCCAAGGGTTAAAAGTAATATGCAGATCGCGAACCAAATCCCCATCTATTCCAGCATATATATACTTTGGTATTTCCGCAAGATTAGCCCCTTTCTCATGATGCATTAATACACGCAAACGCGTTTCCCTTTCAAACTCCCATGCATCATATTTGATGAACCCTGTCATTTCATTAACAACCAGTTGATCAGCTACAATACTAGAGAATTTATTCTCATTATGCCGTAATTGCTGTGATATCTTATCAAGGTAAACCACATCAGAAATAAGAATATCTTTTTTATAAAATGCCCCAGGGGCGTTATCGGATTCAAAAGGTATTTTCTTCACTAGCGCAGCATCTTCATAGAAGTTGTTGTTAATTGCTCTCTCAAAGCAATCTCTTGAAAAATCAACCCGAATCTTTATTCCGCTCGGTTTGCCATACATCGCCCACATAGAAACATACTCTTTGTCTCTCGTAAAACTCATGATATAGTTTTTCAAATGTTGATCCTGACGTCCTAAAGTCTGTTCGGCTTTATCATTCATCAAATCCATTCTTGACAAACGGACACACTTGTTTTTGATAATACAAATCAAGCTATCAAAAGATGTATAATGATACAACCTATCGGATTCACGGGACTTTTCCTGCAAATATCTTTGCAAGTCTTCCGAATTCGTAACATCCTTCTTGTTCATGTTCATTGATTTACCCTCACGATCCCCGTCAGTAATAGCTGCATTATGGCTTTCTTTTTTTGTACCTCCTGTTTAAGCTGGTTTTGGTAAAGGCTAATCATGGAGTCCAAGCAAGAAAAGAACTTTCCAATCACAACTTGTTCTGGCATTGAAGGAACAAATATAAATTGCCGTAAAAAGTGTTCTTCATTAAGCTTGTTTGAAGAAGCACCTGACGTCGTTATTGCTTTTGCTATTATTGGTGCCATGATGTCTTCTTTTTGAATAGCCACTTTCCAATACGCAATATCAAACTCCCCTAAATGTCGATAAATAGGAAATAGCTCTGAAATAATGCCATCACCAATATCGTTTACAACAAATCTCCCATACTTGAAATCTGCATTTGGGTGTCCTTCGAAAGCGATATCTCCTTTCCTCATGATATATGTTCTTGTATCTATATTATTTGATTGGACTTTATCTGCTGATTGATAATACATTTTCGCAACAGAAATCCAATGTTGTTTTTTGAACGAGCCGTCATTTCGTTCACTTCTTCTTGCGAATTCATCCCTAAGCATTCGCTTTTCCCAAGGAGCAGTGAATCCAGGGAAGCGAATCTCCGGTACCGTTTCCCCTTCTTGAGGAAACATCTTTGCCAGGCATGCCCGCTTTAACTTCTTCAGTTCATCAATCAGCATTTGCTTAAGCCTGATTAGATGATCCGCATGAGATATTATTTCGTTGATTATCTTTTGTTCATCAATTTGAGGAAGCGGAATTGTTCCCAACAGAACATCCTCGTTGTTGACTTTCATGTCATTTTTTGCACCACGTTTTACGATAGGTCTAAGGTAGTTGTTCAAAAAGGAGTCAATAGAAAAATAGTTTTCAAGATACTGACCGGTAATCAGGTTATCACAATGGTATACCGCATAGAGTGTTGATACTATCCCTGGTTTACCGCGGTTCTGCTTAATAATTCCATACGGATTGTCCTTCAGCGGGCTCTTTGTATATACCACATCACCTGTTTCCACGACATGATATGGAGCAACAGACTCTCCTGCATATGATCGGCCAAGGAGCTCAATCTGGTTAATTATCCCAAGTTCACCAGAAACCGATAGAACGTCCTCCTTCCCATATTCTAGTTTTTCATTTCTATCTGTATTCTCGTGCAGTACGGTGTTCAAAGGTGTTGGCTCCCCCCAGCCCATAGGATATAGCATTGCTCTTTTCATACAATATCCCTCAGGCACTTCCCCGCGACGAGTCTGTTCAATTCGTTGCTTGATTTTCGTGGTCATTTGTTTTTCCCCATAATCGAATCTATGTCATTGACAAAAAACGAAAGCAATTTTCCCTTCTTCACACGCTTTACTCCGAGATCTTTTCTCATTTCGTTCATTATTTGTTCTAATAAAAACAAATTATCTGTAGCAACCTTTGGGTTTACACCATTCAGTCTAAACTGAACCCATTTATCAGCAACTCTTTTCGACCCCCAGAGTGTTAATTCTTGTGAAAAAGACCGAATATCATCTTTCATTTCTTCTTCTGTATAGCTTCCAGCATTTTTACTATACATTTGTATTTTATATACCATCTCAACGAATTCACCATATGATTTTTCGCGTTTTTGAGCAAGATAAGCACGTCTTTGTTTTTTATATTCAATGCTTTTTGCGACAACGGAACTAATAAGAACTGTAATGATCGAAACAGTCCCTGTTATCAAAGCAACTATGACAACAGCGTCAAAACTGGATGAAATGTCTTTGAGCCAGTCAAGAAAGCGTGATATCGCAATTCCTAGGAATTTGAATCCGAAGAACAGTATCGTCCCTGCTGCTGCTAACAATATCAAAAATAAAAACAAACCCAGTATTGTGTTCCACTTCGGATGCCTTTCCGAGAATTGTCTTGGATCATTCTTTTTAGGATTGCTCATCATTTTTCAAATCCTTCCTCAATTCTTCTTGCATCCTCTGCTAATTCATCAGCGCTGTCTATAGATTCGATCATTCGGCGATGCGCATCATACTTTTCATACTCGCCAATTGCCAATGCTTCTGCAACCTCACGCCTTACCGTACCAAAGTTCTGCAGTACTTCCCGACCGTTGAATTGCAGGAATTGGTTGAGCTTCAATTCCCAATCCGCCATGTGCATAACGCGATGGTGTTTTGCCTGCAGTTCTGCATAGTCGAGATACATATTGACAATCAGATTCAGCGTGCTGATTTCCTCGTGCGTCATATAGTTCTTTGCCACGGTCACATCCGTTTTGCGAACCTTGACACCTTTGAATGACGTCAGCCCCATATTGTCTTTGGAAGCGTCCGCGCGTGCGGCAATGATCTCCGGCGCGGTGTGACCGGTCGCCGCATATTCGAGCTTGTTCTGCACGGTTTTGAAAAACAGCTGTGCCGCATCGCTTCGGCTGTCGTAATCGACGGACAAAGCGAAGATTTCCTTAACCTTTTGATAGAGCCGCTTTTCGCTGGCACGGATGTCGCGGATGCGCTCCAGCAATTCGTCGAAGTAGTCGGCGCCAAACTCCTTCGGGTTGCGCAGGCGTTCGTCGTTCAGCACGAAGCCCTTCTTCATGTATTCCGTAAGGACGCTGCTCGCCCATCTGCGGAAATGGATACCAACGTTGCTGCGCACACGATAACCGACCGCCAGAATCATATCCAGACTGTAATACTTTCTGGCACGCTCTACTTCTCTTGATCCCTCGGTTTGAACTTGTAAGTAATCCTTACAAGTTGAATTCATGTCAAGTTCACCATCTGCATAGATGTTTTTTATATGTGTGGTAATGTTTTGCGGTGTGGTCTGATAAAGCTCCGCCATGGCGCGCTGCGTCATCCAGATGGTGTCCTCTGCAAAGTAGACGTCAACCTTGGTATCGCCTTTTTCGGTTTGATAAATCAGGATCTTCCCGGTATTCGCTAGTTCATCGCTCATAATCCCAGCTCCTTCAGATATGCTTCCATTTTGGCTTCTGCCTCTGCGATTTCGGTCTTTAGCTTTGCAATATTTGCTTGAACCTCCTCGATATCGATCAGCTCTTCTTCTTCAAATGTATCGACATAACGCGGGATGTTCAGATTATAGTCATTTGCCTTAATCTCTTCCGGCGATGCAACGTGCGCAAATTTGTCAACGTCTTTCCGCTCTGTATAAGCGTGGATGATATCATCAACGTGCTTTTGCCCCAATTCGTTCTGATTCTTTGCCTTAATGTAACGGAGATTCCCGTTTTCGTCCTTTTTACTCGCGTCGATAAACAGGATGTCTTTTGTCTGACGATTCGCTTTGAACACGAGAATGCATGCCGGTATAGGTGTGCCATAGAATAGATTCTCCGGCAAACCAATCACCGCATCAAGCAGGTTCTCCTCAATAACGCGCTGACGAATTCGTCCTTCCGCCGCGCCGCGGAACAAAACGCCGTGCGGTGCAACCGCTGCAATGCGTCCTTTTACCGACATACTTGCGATCATGTGTAAAAGAAACGCCCAATCACCTTTGCTTGCAGGCGGAACTCCCCAATCAAAGCGGTGGAACTTGTCCAGAGATGCTTCCATTTTGAACTCTTTCTTGCCTTTTCCACTGGATTCACCACCCGGGTTAAAGCCGGAAGCCCATTTATCCTTGGAGAAAGGCATATTTGCGACAATCGCGTCAAACGTCAGCAGATTGCCGTCGGAATCCTTGAAGATCGGATTTGCAAGCGTATCCCCCCAGGCGATCTTCGCGTCGCGGATTTCATGGATATACATATTCATCTTCGCCATGGCGACAGAAGATCCGTTCACCTCCTGGCCGAAGATGGAAACCTCATTCGTATTCTGATGCTTTGCCGCCTTTATCAGCAAAGAACCAGATCCGCATGTCGGATCATATACACGTTCACGAGGTTGAACCGCTACGAGCCGCGCCATGATTTCGGAAACAGCTGCAGGCGTGTAGAAGGAACCAGCTTTCTTTCCTGCCATGCTCGCAAACTGACCGATCATGTATTCATAAGCATCTCCGATCACGTCAGCCGCGATCTGTCCATCCTTCGTTTCGATCATTGACGGACGAAGATCAAGATTGACAAAGTCCTCAAGCAGGTCGCAAAGAATAGCTTTCTTATGCTCCCGTGTTCCAAGCGTGGTTTCGCTGTTGTAGTCAACTGCGCTTAATACACCGGAAAGCTGCTGATGGTTGTCATTCTCGATCTGGCGAAGCGCAACATTGATCAGCTGCCCGATGTTCTCGGAAAAGCGCTGGTCATACAGACTTTGGAAAGAACACTCCTCCGCCACTGTGAACGGAAGATAACGCTTTTGCCGCTCCAAGCGGATGCCCTCATATTCTTTCTGAAGCTTTTCAACCTCTTCACGATAAGAATCACTGAGGTATTTAACAAACATGATCGGAAGGACATAGTCCTTATAGTTTGCTGCATCAATTGTGTCGCGTAACGAGTCCGCTCCGCGCATCAATGCATTTTCAATGTCTTTTTTTGTGGTTTTACTCATGATGTCCTCCAATCATTTTTTCAATTACAAGGTCTGTGTAAAGTTGTTCCTTTTCAATTAACTCGCGGTACAGCTGAATACGACGATTATTTGCGTTGTAAATCTCAATCAGCTTTTTTTGAATGTCCAGTGGGAGAATAGGTATCGTGGTGTTTAAAATCGCACCAACAGAAATGGTCCTGAACGCGTGCGTGTCTTCAGCCGTCAGTTTTTCAGAGATAGCCGGCCGCGACAGAAATATGCACAAGAAAGCCGGCAGAACCATATTATTTGTAACTCGTATGATTGCCAGTTGTGATGGAACTACCAATCCTTCTTCGCTTTTTCCGATAAGAACAGGATAAAGAGGGTCGAGCAATCGAATTACAATATCATTCTTCTTTGTGAGTTGAGCAGGCGGTATTTCGCTTCTCGAATAATAAGCTTCGAGTGTTGACAAGTTGATTTTGCCACCAGCTTCAACTGACCGAAGATTCAATCGCTTATACTCGATTGCGTCATCTCCGGCTCTCGCTTCTTTTCGACTCAGGACCAATCCACTCTGCAGGATTGCGACGTCCGATAGCTTTTTCTCCATAACGGTTTTAACTGGGCGTCCCTCTCGCTCTCGTAGCACGAGAGGGACGCCGATCTCAAGGTTAGGAATGATGGATCTCGGGGCAGCAGTAGGCACATCCGTCTGCACGAGTATAATACCGCTTTGCCGCAGCGAGTGCTTGACTCGAATACAAGAAATCGCCCAAATACAGGCGGTTCTGCGGATCCGGTAACCATGCACACGTACTGCGATGCACTTCGTGATCACCGTTCGGTTGTGCGTTTCGATTTACGTAAAAACGCATAAACTCTTATCTCCTTCCATAGAGTACAAGTCCGCAATTGACAACTCGCCTCTACTTTGGTAGAATAAGAGTGATATCGGAGGATATCATCAATCGCAGATTGCTCCCTGGCAGTTGCCGCTGCTTTATGGGGGCTTTCTCTTGTCTATGGGGATTATAACACACGTCTTTAATTTGGTCAAGCATTTTCTTCTGTTATTGCTGTTATTTTTTATGCGTGACATATTTTATATGCTGACGCTCTTTTATGTTTCGACTAATATGCGATGCGATTACAAAACCTGCTTTCGCGTCTCGATCTGCCTCAGTCATGATATCCGGGCGTTGTCGATAAATAACGTCGGCAGATCTTTGATTAAACCGGAAATTTGACGAAAATGCATAATTTTATGTGGAATTCGTGGAAATGTATATACAGTTTTGGGTCGATTATTCATCAGCTTTGTGCTGAATCTTGACGACAAAAATGACGACACTTTGGTTGAAATAGAGTGAATTCTTTGAATTTCTTGGTACTGAATGAAACGCTGAAAAAGTCAGTAAAATAGGCACTTTTTGAGTGTTACAGGCGTTATTTTGCTGTCCGTTTTAATGGACTCATAACCCGGAGGCCGCAGGTTCAAGTCCTGCCCCCGCAACCATTTCCACGCAGACAGACTTCAGATTCGATTCGATTTTGAAGTCTGTTTTGTTATTTTCCCGGGAAACGGTGATTTTCTTGATCAAAA